>JAQZAY010000012.1 GCA_029239415.1 Pseudomonas sp.
CGCGCGGTGATCAAGCAGAAGTACAACGGCCACCGCCTGGACGAAGAGATCGTGCGCTCGATTTTGACGTTCTCGTTTTTCTTCGCCTTCACCATCGGCATCATCGCCCTGCTGCTGTCGCTGCTCGGGGTCGACTGGATGACCGCCCTGACGGGCGCCGCGGCGACCGTGTCCGGCGTCGGCCCTGGCCTGGGCGAGGTGATCGGGCCGGCCGGCAACTTCTCTACCCTGCCCGATGCCGCCAAGTGGATCCTGGCCGGCGGCATGCTGCTCGGGCGCCTGGAGATCATCACGGTCCTGGTGCTGTGCATGCCCGCGTTCTGGCGCCACTGACCGGATCGCCGGGCGTCGCGCCCGCGCCACCCAGGCGGGCACGGTATTGGCTGGGGGTCGCATCGAACCAGCGACGGAACGCCCGGTAGAAGTTGCTGGGGTCGGCGAACCCGAGCAGGTAGGCGGTTTCCAGCAGGGTCATGCCCGGTTGCGCCAGGTACTGTCCGGCCAGCTCGCGACGGGTGTCGTCGAGCAGGGTCTGGAAGCTGGTGCCCTCTTCTTGCAGGCGGCGTTGCAGGGTGCGCTGGGACAGGTGCAGGGCATGGGCCACGGTCTCGCGCTTGGGCTCGCCCTGGGGCAGTATCCGGCACAGCACCTGGCGCGCGCGGTGCGTCACCCGGCTTTCGGAAAAGCGCGCCAGGTACTCGCCCGCGAACCGGTCGTGCAAGGTCGCCATGGCTTCGTTGGCGGTCGGCAGCGGAGCTTCCATGTCCGCCCGCTCCAGCACCAGGGCATCATGCGGTGCGCCGAACTGCAGCGGCGAATGGAAAGCCACCTTGTAGGGCTCGATATCCCGGGGCTGCGGCCCCTGGACCAATACCCGCCGCGGCTGGATCACGCGCCCGCTGAGCCAGCTGCACAAGGCCAGCGCGCAGGCCAGCGAGGCCTCGGCGCTGTGCCGGGTCGGCGGCAGCTGATCGCCATGCACGGTCAGTACCAGGGCATAGCCGTCCGGTTCCAGGCGAAAGCTCAGGTCCGAGCTTTCGGCGATGATGCGCTGGTAGCGCACCAGGCGCTGGAAACCTTCGGCCAGGGTGCGACTGGACATCAGCGCGTACCCCACCACGTGAAACGAGGCCGGGCGCACTACCCGGGCCATGTTCAGGCCAATGGCCTGGTTGCCGGACAGCTCCACCGCCAGCTGCCAGAGCCGGGTCATGGAGTCCTGGGGAAAGCGGGCGTCGGGGTCGTCGAGCGCGGCGAAGTCCAGCCCAAGCTGCCTGAACATGGCGCGGCAGTCGAGTCCTTCGAGCTCGAGCGCCTTGACGATCCCTGATGCCCAGCTTGCTGAGGTGGTTCTTTCGCTCATGACAGGCTTCTTGTGCTTCCTGCGGTGAATCCAAGGATACTCAAATGGCGCTTATTGTCACTGGCCTGGCCAGTTAGTCACTCTAGACTCGATTCAGGCTCCGTGCCGTGTATCCTCAACAATAACGAGCGTTTCCGGAAGCACCGCCATGAACCGCACCGCGCAGTACCGCAGCTTTGCCGAGTTCTATCCCTACTACCTGGGCGAGCACAGCAACCCCACCTGCCGGCGCCTGCATTTCGTCGGCACCAGCCTGGTCATCGCCCTGCTGGCCTACAGCATCGCCAGTGCCAGCTGGCTGCTGCTGCTGGCGTTGCCGGTCGTCGGCTACGGCTTCGCCTGGATCGGCCATTTCTTCTTCGAGAAGAACAGACCGGCGACCTTCACCCATCCGCTGTACAGCCTGATCGGCGACTTCGCGATGTTTCGCGACATCCTGCTCGGCAAAGTCAGCCTCTGACTCCAAGCGGCGCGAGTAACCCCAGCGGCGTGCTGGGAACAGTGCGCCAGCATTCTTGACGGACAAGCAGCATGCCCAGCCTCTACACTGGCCGGGCAGCCCTCACCTGTCGACAAGGATGACCATGAATCACCGCACCGCCCTCGGCGCCCTGCATGTAGGCGCGCTGTTCTTCGGCCTGACTGGCGTTTTTGGCAAGCTGGCCAGCGCCGGGCCGTCGGTCATCGTGCTTGGTCGCGCCGCCTTTGCCGTGCTTGCCCTGGGCCTGTTCATCGGGGTGGCGCGGCAGGCCTGGCGACCCTTGCAGGCCACGGACCTGCGCAAGCTGGTGCTGGGCGGCGTGCTGCTGGCCGGCCACTGGGTGAGCTTCTTCATTGCCGTCAAGGTCGGCGGGGTCGCGATCGCGACCTTGGGCTTCGCCAGCTTCCCGGCGTTCACGGTGATCCTCGAAGGGGTATTGTTCCGCGAACGCATCCGCCGCAACGAGCTGCTGCTCGTGGTGTTGGTCAGCATCGGACTGGTGCTGGTCACCCCGGCCTTCGACTTCGCCAGCGAGGCTACCGCTGGCCTGCTCTGGGCGCTGCTCTCCGGCTTGCTGTTCGCCCTGCTGTCGCTGGTCAACCGGGCAGCCTCCGGTCGCATTCCCGCCGTGCAGGCCGCGCTGTGCCAGAACGCGGTGGTCGCGCTGTGCCTGGTGCCGTTCGCCGGCCCTGCCCTGCCAGGCGTGGCGGCCATGGACTGGTTGTGGATCGGCCTGCTCGGGGTGTTCTGCACTGGCGTCGCACACAGCCTGTTCGTCGCCAGCCTGGCAGTCATCAAGGCGCGTACCGCTGCGGTGGTGTTCGCCATGGAGCCGATCTACGGCATCGCCATGGCGTGGCTGATCTTCGCCGAGACGCCCACGCTGCGCATGCTGACCGGCGGCGCGCTGATCATCTTCGCCATCGTCATTTCCAGCCGCATGGCGGCCAGCCAGGCACACAGGCCCAAGGTGCTGACCGAGAATGCCTAGCGGTCGTTATGCCCGAGGTCGCGTTGCGGGTCGATCCGGTCGCGCACGCGCTGCTTGAGCACCTTGGCCTCGGGGAAGCCGCCGTCGGCCTTGCGCTCCCAGATCTGCACGCCATCGCAGGTGATGCGAAACGCACCGCCGGTGGCCGGCTCGAGCGCGACCCGGCCGAGGTCGTCGGCAAAGGTGCTGAGCAGCTCCTGGGCCAGCCAGGCAGCACGCAATAGCCATTGGCACTGGGTGCAATAGGTGATGACAATTTCAGGCCTTGTCTGACTCATTGGGAAACGTCCTACGACAGGTGGGCGCGCTTATACTAGCCGTCTTTGCCCCTTGTTCCGAGACTCAAGATGCCCCGCCTGCTGTTCTGCGTGTTGCTGTCGATCTGCTGTGGCCCGTTGCTGGCCGCCGAGCAGGCCCGCCCCAAGGTGGGCCTGGTACTCTCGGGCGGCGCCGCGCGCGGCCTTGCGCATATTGGCGTGCTCAAGGCATTGGAAGAACAGGGCGTACGCATCGATGCCATCGCCGGCACCAGCATGGGCGCGGTCGTGGGCGGCCTGTACGCCTCGGGCTACAAGGTCGAGGAACTTGAACAGCTGGCGCTGGAAATCGACTGGCAGCAAGCGCTGTCCGACGCCCCGCCGCGCCGTGACGTGCCGTTCCGCCGCAAGCAGGATGACCGCGACTTCCTGGTCAAGCAGAAGCTGAGCTTTCGCGACGATGGCAGCCTGGGCTTGCCGCTGGGGGTGATCCAGGGCCAGAACCTGGCCTTGCTGCTCGAAAGCAAGCTGGCCCACACCGCCGATACCCGCGACTTCGATCAGCTGCCCATCCCGTTTCGCGCCGTGGCCACCGATATCGCCAGTGGCGAGAAGGTGGTATTCCGCCGTGGCCACCTGCCGCAGGTGATCCGCGCGAGCATGTCGATCCCGGCAGTGTTCGCCCCGGTCGAGCTGGACGGACGCCTGCTGGTCGATGGCGGCATGGTCGACAACATCCCTCTGGATGTGGTGCGCGAAATGGGCGTGGACGTGGCCATCGTGGTCGATATCGGCACACCGCTGCGCAACCGCAAGCAGCTGGCGACCGTGGTCGATGTGCTCAACCAGTCGATCACGCTCATGACCCGGCGCAATTCCGAGGAGCAACTGGCCGCCGTTCGCCCTGACGACATCCTTATCCAGCCACCGCTCGCCAGCTACGGCTCGACCGACTTCGGCAGCGCGCGCGAGATGATCGAGGCGGGCTACCGGGCAACCCGGATCCTCGATGCGCGCCTGGCGGCGCTGCGCCAGCCAGAAGGCGACAGCGACCTGGCGGTGGCCCGCTCGCCGCGCCAGCGCACGCCGGTGATCACCGCGATCAGGGTCGAGAACGACTCGAAGGTCAGCGACGAGGTGATCCGCTACTACATCCGCCAGCCAGTCGGCGAGCCACTGGAGCTCGATCGCCTGCAGACCGACATGGGCACCTTGTACGGCCTGGATTACTTCGACCGGGTGCAATACCGGGTGGTGCACAAGGGCGACGACCATACCCTGGTCATCAACGCACGTGGCAAGCGGGGCGGCACCGATTACCTGCGCCTGGGCCTGAACCTGTCCGATGACATGCGTGGCGACAGCGCCTTCAACCTCGGCGCCAGCTACCGGGTCAACGGCATCAACCAGCTCGGTGCCGAGTGGCTGACCCGCGCGCAGATCGGCGACCAGCAAGAGCTCTACAGCGAGTTCTACCAGCCGCTGGACACCGGCTCGCGCTACTTCATCGCGCCCTATCTGGACCTGGGCTCGCAGAACATCGAGGCGACCCTGGACAACGATCCGATCGCCGAGTACCGGCTAGAACGCTACGGCTTCGGGCTCAACCTGGGCCGGCAGATCGGCACCTACGGGGAGGTGCGCCTGGGAATCGGCAAGGCCTGGGGCGAGGCCAACGTGCGCATCGGCGACCAGGACCTGCCCAAGGTCAGCTTCAACGAGGGTTTCTATGACCTGAAGTACTCGTTCGACACCCTGGACAATGTCTACTTCCCGCACAGCGGCGAGGACATCAGCCTGACCTTGCGCCAGTACGACGAGGCGCTGGATTCTGACCTGGACTACCGGCAGTGGGAGTTCAACCTGGACAAGGCCATCAGCCACGGCGCCGATACCTGGGTGCTCGGGGGACGCTATGGCCGCACGCTGGACGAGGCGCCGGTGGTGACTTCAAGCTTCGTAGTGGGTGGCGCGCGGCAGTTGTCGGGCTTTCGCCAGGACTCGGTGTCGGGGCAGAACATCAGCCTGCTGCGGATGGTGTACTACCGCCGACTGACCCCGCGGGCCTACCTGCCCCTGGATTTCCCGCTGTACCTGGGCGGCTCGCTCGAGCGCGGGCGCGCCTGGAACAACGACAACGAGTTCGACAGTGGCTATATCAACGCGGCGAGTATCTTCCTTGGCATCGAGACACCGCTGGGGCCATTGAACTTCAGCTACGGCGCCAACAGCGAGAACCAGAAGGCGCTATACCTGAACCTCGGGCACACCTTCTAGCCGGCATGCCGAGCCTATCGTCAGGACTTCTCGAGATTACCGAGGATCTTGGCGTGCACCCTCATGCAGACCTCGAGGTCGGCCTCGTCGACGCCCATGAACAGCTCCTGGCGCAGTTGATTGGCGATCGTCTCGATCTGGTCGATCAGCGGCTTGGCCGGGGGAGACAGCAGGATCTTCTTCGCCCGGCGATCCTCCACCACTGCCTGGCGCCGCACCAGGCCCTGGGCTTCCAGGCTGTCGAGCAGCCGCGCCAGGGTCGGGCCTTCGACGCCCACGCTCTGGGCCAGCTCACGCTGGGTCGGGGCTTCTGCGAAACGGGCAAGGTGCAGCAACACCAGCCAGCGCGCCTGGGACAGGTTGAGCCCGGCCAGGCGGCGATCCAGTTCGGCGCGCCAGCCGCGGGACATCTGCGCCACCTGCATGCCGAAGCGGTGTTGGTTGTCGGTAAGGGGCATAGGCAACTCGATCAACGGAACTAATTATTAGTCAGCTAATCATGTCCCGAGCCATCAGGCAAGGCTTGCCGATCAAAGTTCGAACTCCGCGACCAGCGCCGCGCGCACGCAGTACAACACGCCCTCGGGGACCCGCTTGCCGAACTGCTCGGCAATTGCCGAAACCGGCGGCAACTCGCCCTCCCCGTCGAGGAAGGCGTCCTGGATCTCGGACAGCAGGTCCTCGGGCAAATCCAGCGCCTGGTCCAGGCTCAGCTCCTGACGGCCGAGGGACTCGGCCAGCAGGCTGTAGACGTTTTTCTCGCTGCAGTGGAGTTGGCCGGCGATCTGCGCCGGGGTCATGCCGGCGCGGGCCAGGCTGATGAGCTCGTGGCGCAGGTCGACCACCACCCTGGGCGTATCGCCGCCACCGCCCAGCACTTCGAGGAACGCCTGGCCGTAGCGCTCCAGCTTGCGCGCGCCAACACCACTGACGCGGCCCATCTCGCCAAGGCTGGTCGGCTGGCTGCGCAGCATCTCGAGCAAGGTCGAGTCGGGGAAGATGACGTACGGCGGCACGCTGTGCTCTTCGGCCAGCTTGCGCCGCAAGGCGCGCAAGGCTTCCCACTGTTCGCGCTCCTCGCCCCGCACCAGCTGGCTGGCCGGGCTGCCGCCGGAGGAGCCGGACCTGGACGAGGTCTGCGGCTTGAGATCGCGCCGCAGCTGCAGGTTGACTTCGCCACGCAGCAGCGGCCGACAGCTGTCGGACAGCCTCAGGCCGCCGTAGCCTTCAAGATCGATATCCACCAGCCCGCGCGCCACCAACTGGCGGAACAGGGAGCGCCATTCGCTCTCGGCCATGGCCTTGCCGACCCCGAAGACGGTGAGCTTCTCGTGGCCGAAATTGCGCACTTTCTCGGTATCGCGGCCCAGCAGCACATCGATCAGGTGCCCGACGCCGTAGCGCTGGCCGGTGCGAAACACCGCGGACAGGCCCTGGCGGGCGGGCTCGGTGGCGTCCCAGGTCTGCACGTTGTCGACACAGTTGTCGCAGTGCCCGCAGGGTTGCTCGAGGATCTCGTCGAAATAGGCCAGCAGCGCCTGACGCCGACAGCGGGTTTCCTCGCACAGGGCCAGCATGGCGTCGAGCTTGTGCTGCTCGACCCGCTTGTGCCGCTCGTCACCCTCGGAGTTCTGCAGCATCTGCTTGAGCATCACCATGTCCTGCAGGCCGTAGGCCATCCAGGCGTCGGCGGGCAGGCCGTCACGGCCGGCGCGGCCGGTTTCCTGGTAGTAGGCTTCCAGCGACTTGGGCAGGTCGAGGTGGGCGACGAAACGCACGTTGGGCTTGTCGATGCCCATGCCGAAAGCGATCGTGGCGACCATGATCAGGCCTTCCTCGTTGAGGAAGCGCCGCTGGTTGGCCGCGCGCGTCTCGGCCGGCAGGCCGGCGTGGTAAGGCAGTGCGGGGAAGCCCTGGTCGCAGAGAAAGCTGGCGGTCTCGTCGACTTTCTTGCGCGACAGGCAGTACACAATGCCGGCGTTGCCGCGGCGCTCACCGAGGAACGCCAGCAATTGCTTGCGCGGCTGCTCCTTGGGCACGATGCGGTAGAAGATGTTGGGCCGGTCGAAGCTTGAGAGGAATCGCTCGGCGCCCTGCAGGTGCAGGCGGTTGACGATCTCCTCGCGGGTGCGCATGTCGGCGGTGGCGGTCAGGGCGATGCGTGGCACATGCGGGAACAGCTCGGCCAGCTGGCCCAGTTGCAGGTACTCGGGGCGGAAGTCATGCCCCCACTGCGATACGCAATGCGCCTCGTCGATGGCGAACAGGGCGATGTCCAGGTTGCGCAGGAAATCCAGCATGCGTGGCTGCACCAGGCGCTCGGGCGCCAGGTAGAGCATCTTGATCTCGCCACGGCGCAAGCGCTCGGCCAGCTCGCGCTGCTGGTCGTTGTTGAGCGTGGAGTTGAGCGACGCGGCCGCCACGCCCAGCTCCTCGAGGGTGGCGACCTGGTCGTCCATCAGCGCGATCAGCGGCGAGACCACTACCGTCAGTCCCGGGCGCAGCAAGCCCGGGACCTGGAAGCACAGCGACTTGCCGCCGCCGGTGGGCATCAGCACCAGGGCGTCGCCACCATTGGCCACGCATTCGATGATCGCCCCCTGGCGGCCACGGAAACTGTCGTATCCGAAGACATCCTTGAGAACGCGCTGAGCCTGTTCGAGCATAGAAACTCCAAAATATCGCCGTGCCATCCTGAATACAGGCTGGACGAAAAACCCGTCTGCCGCCCTGACAAATGCGTAAGCGGTCTTTACCAGGGGCACGCGCACTGCGGCCCCTGGCCGAAAACCGCGAAGTATACCCCAGGCAGGCCTGCCACAGGACGCTTGGCGATAGGCGTCTTCCTTTGCATCGAACCGGCTGCAAGGTGCTAGAATTCACTATCGTTTATTCCCCAAGGTAGCCCTGTAATGTCCTTCGCCGAGCAATTGACCCGCCTGCAAGCCTTCCTCGACGCCGACGAGCTGCACGAAGAAGCGCTGGACTACGTTGCCGCCCACGGCTACCTGACCGCGCTGTCGATCTGTTCCGAAGCCGTTCCGGAACGCGAATGGATCGACGCCCTCTTCGCCGAAGAGCCACACTACCAGGACGACGCCCAGCGCCAGGAGATCGAGTCGACCCTGATCGCCCTGCAGGCGCACATCGCCCGCCAGCTGGCCAGCGACGAAGAGTTCGAGCTGCCTTGCGACCTCGACCTGACCGACGAGCCGGACGATTCCGAGCTGCGCGGCTGGTGCATCGGCTTCATGGAGGGCGTGTTCCTGCGTGAAGAGGCCTGGTTCGAGAACGCCGAGGAAGAAGTCAGCGAGATGCTGCTGCCGATCATGGTCGGCTCGGGCCTGTTCGACGAGCAGCCCGAGTTCGCCGACATCGCCAGCAACGCCAACCTGCAGGACGACATGATCGTGCAGATCCCCGAGGCACTGACCGCCTTGTACCTGCTGCTGCATGCGCCGGACGAGAAGCCAGCACTGCTCAAGCCCCGCCACCACTGAGTGCGGCCGGTGCGCTACCTGCTGCTGGCCGTCGGCTGGCTCAGCGTCGCGCTGGGGGTGATCGGGATCTTCCTGCCGGTGCTGCCGACCACTCCTTTCCTGCTGCTGGCGGCTGCCTGCTTCGCCCGCAGCTCGCCCCGCTTTCATCGCTGGCTGGTCACTCATCCGCGCTTGGGGCCATGGATCGGTGACTACCTCAGCGGTCAAGGCATTCCCCTGAAGGGCAAGGTCTACGCCATCGCGCTGATGTGGGCGAGCATCGGCCTGTCCTGCTACCTGGTACCTTTGCCCTGGGCACGGGTGTTCATGCTGACCAGCGCGGTGCTGGTGACGGCGTACATCCTCAGGCAGAAGACCTTGCGCCGACCCGGCTGACCGCCCTTGTGCCCGGCATCCCATGGCCGAACCGCCGCTCCCACAGAAACTGCGCGCAGCTCGAACGAGCGGTGCCCTTCCCTACACCACATCCACTTTCAACGACTGGTCCCCCAGCATCCCGTTGATGAGGGTCGCCGTATCCTGCCCGGCGGAAACCACCCCGCCAGCGCCCGCTGCTACCCCGTAGTGCTGCGCAAGGTCGATGCCGTCCAGGTCGATGGCCTGCGCCGGCGCCGCACCGGCCACCGCGCTGACTTCGATCGTCGATACCACGCCGCTTTCACTGGCACCGGCCTTGAAGTGCAGGTAGTCATCGAGCGAGGCACTCGTGGCGTTCTCGCCCTGCAGCAGCTGCGAGAGGTCGAGGCGATCAAGCCCCGGCGCGAAGTCGGTCACCCGGTCGTGGCCTGCGCTGGCCAACAGTACGTCGCCCCCGGCGTCTACGCTGGGCATGCTGTCGGTACTGACCGTGATCGACAGGCCGGCACTGCTGGTATCCCCGTCGTTGTCGCTGGCGGTGAACAGGATGTTTTCCACGCGGGTCGCGTCGTTGTCCTTCGGCGGTGTGTAGGTGAACACGCCAGTGTCCATGTCCACCAGCAGGTTGCCGCCCAGGCCGGTCTTGATGTCCAGGGCATGCTCGGCGCCGCTGGCCTTGGGATCGTAGGCGTAGGTGGTGCCGTCGACCAGCAGTGCCTTGATGAAGCCGCCATCGGCGCCGAAATGCCCGCCGTCCATCAGGCTGCCAGTGATCGGCGTACCTTGGACTGTACCGCTGAGCACGCTATCCAGCTGGTGGAGATCAGTCACCACGATTGAATCGAGATCGCTGCCCGTGCTGCCGTCGTATGCAAGTGGATCGAGGTGCTGGGCATTGACTCCGTTGCCCAGTCCGATGGCGTGGGATTTGACCATGCCCTCTTCGAGCAAGCCTTTCCAGACGCCTTCGCGAAGCTCGCCTATCGCATGCCCTTGGGTCGGTTCACCGTCCGAAAGGAAGTAGGCAAGATTTTGCGCGCCAGCCAGCTTGCCCGCTGTCTGAAACGCGCTGACGGCCTTGGTGAGCGCGGCATCGTAATAGGTCGAGCCATCGGCGCACAGTCCTGCGACGATGATCTTGGCATCGGCCACGGACATCCAGACCGGCGATGTTCCGGTCGCGCCCGTTGCGAAGGTGACGATCTGCACCTTGACATCGCCCATCCCGTCGTACCTGTCGAGCAAGACGCCGATCGCCTGCTTGGCCAGGTCCAGGCGGCTCAGGTTGCCTACCCCGGACTTGAGGTTCATGCTGCCCGAGACATCGATCACCAGCATCAGGTTGGAATCCACCTGGCCCGGACTGACCGAGCGCTCGGTGCAGACGGCCTGGGGCACGTCGTCGACGATCCGGACCACTAAGGTGCTGGTACTGGTGTTGCCGAGCGAATCCGTCGCTTTGTAGGTGAACGATTCAGTGACGATGTTAGCGCCATCGTCTGCGCCACCCGGCGTCTTGGGTGCCGAGGTGAGTGTATAGGTATAGCTGCCGTTGGCCTCGAGCTGAAGCTGCCCATGGTTGCCCGTGGCGCTGCCGACCAGGCTGTAGGTCAGGGCGCCCACGCCTCCTGCGACCGATCCTGCGAGCGAGCCGGAAGCGGCCTCTGCCGTCGAGCCTGGACCGCTGCCCAGGGCCAAGGCTTTCTCGTAGACGATCACCTCGCTGTCCGGGCCCGCGATGGGCGAGCAGTCATGCACGTTGATGCGGATCGTGGTGGTGCTTTCGTCGCCGTCCGCATCGCGGATCGTGTAGACGAACACATCGGTGGCGCCCGGGCGGGCAACGCTATCTGGAGTGGCGTGGTAGACCGCATTGCCCTTGGCGTCCAGGGTCAGGTAGCCGAACTGGCCGGCCACCCGGGTGTCGAGCGAGCCGAGGGCGGCAGTCGAGGTGTCGGAACCTGCCCGCACGCCGACGACATGATTGCCGCTACCGACCCCATCGGCACCGAACACATCGTTCTCCAGCACATTGCCGCTGGCGGTACCGCCCTCGACAACGGTCGCGACGTCGCAGTGTGCCCGGGGCACGTCGTCGACGATGTTGATCACCAGGGTGCTGGTGGTGCTGTTGCCCAGGGAATCCTTCACCAGGTAGGTAAAGCTCTCGCTCAGGGTGTTGGCGCCATCGTTGGCATTGTCAGGCGATTTCGGCGCTGAAGTCAGGGTGTAGGTATAGCTGCCATCGGTATCGAGCTGCAGCTGGCCGTACTGACCGGCGGCATTGCCGATGACGGTGTAGGTCAATGCACCGATGCCGCCGCTGACCGAGCCGGCCAGGGTGCCGGTGGCGGTTTCGCCGGTCGAACCTGGATCGCTGCCCTTGACGCTGCCGGCTGCCAGGTCGATGCCGTCCCTGGTCAGGTCCAGGGCCTTCTCGTACACCGTGATGCCGTTGCCCGGGCCCGCGACCAGCGAACAGTCCTGGACACTGATGGTGATCGTGGTGGTGCTCTCGTCGCCGTCCGTATCGCGGATCGTGTAGACGAACACATCCGTGGCACCCGCTGGCGCCACGGCGTCGGGATCGGCCTTGTAGACGGCGTTGCCTGCGGCGTCGATCGTCAGGGCACCGTACTGGCCGAGCACCGTGGTGTTCAGTGCGCCGATGGCCGGGCTCGAGGTATCGGTGCCGGCGCGCACGCCGACCACCACGTTGCCGGCCCCGGCCTGGTCGGCGCCGAGCACGTCGTTGAGCAGGACGTTGCCGCTGACGGTACCGCCTTCGACCACACTCGCCTGGTCCGCGCGCGCCTCAGGCAGGTCGTCGACGATGTCGACGTCCAGGCTGCCATTGGCTGCGCTGCCGTCCGTATCGATGGCGATGACGTCGAAGCTTTCGCCCAGGCCGTTGCTGCCATCGGCGTTCGGATGCGCTGCGTTGCCGGTGAGCGTATAGCTGTAGCTCACTTCACCGGTGCCGGGGTTGTACCCGGTGATGGTCAGGGTATTGCCCAATGCGGTGGTGATGGACGCCCCGACCCCGGTGACCAGCCCTGCGGTCACGACGTTGATTGCGCCCACGCTCAGGTTGAAGACGCCATCGGGCGCCACGACAGTGAAGGTGCCGCTCTGGGTCAGCGCGGCCGGGTTGCTGGCCGAGCCTTGCGCCAGGTTGGCTTCGTTCAGAATCAGCTCGCTGGGCAGAACATCCAGCCCGCGCAGGGTGACTGGGTTGTCAGGATCAACTGGATCGACCGGATCTACAGGATCTACAGGATCCACCGGATCAACCGGGTCCACCGGGTCCACCGGGTCGACTGGATCAACCGGGTCCACCGGGTCCACCGGATCCACCGGATCCACCGGATCGACTGGATCGACTGGATCTACAGGGTCCACCGGATCTACCGGATCCACCGGATCTACCGGATCTACCGGATCTACCGGATCCACCGGATCTACCGGATCAACTGGATCTACCGGATCCACCGGGTCCACCGGATCGACTGGATCTACAGGGCCCACCGGATCGACCGGCCCCCCTGGATCTACAGGATCCACTGGACTCACGGGATCGACAGGGTTGACCGGGTCAACTGGATTGACGGGATCGACTGGATTGCCAGGCCCGGGCGCCACTGGCAGAGACGGCGCAGCGTTACGCCCATTGACCAGGCCGATGTAGTCGTTGGCCAACTCGGGCATGTTGCCCAAGCCCGCCGTCGGGAAGCCGATCGCCGGGTCGACATGCCCACCGACCTCGGTCAGCAGGACAAAGGAGTGTCCGCCCCCCAACCCGCCTGGCTCGCCGCCCTGCCCTTGCCCCGCCGCGGGCGCTTCGCCTTCCTCGGTCGGGTCGGCGCCGGCTGCCACGGCCTGCTGCAGACGTTCGACATCAGCCAGCAGGGCCTGACTGGGCGCGACCGTTTCTTCGGTCAGCACGCGCCCGGCGCGGTTGGCCAGCAACCCGGTAGTCAGCTCCAGACTGCTGCCACGGCCCAAGGTCAGCTGCGCGCCATTGTCCAGGTGGACTGCTACCGCGCCCGCAGCGCCCGTCTCGAGTTGCTCACCGGCAAACAACCGATCGCCTTCGATCAGCAATCGACGCACGCCGTCATTGCCCAACGCGAATACCTGGCCGATCACCTTGCTGACAACACCGACAAACTTAGCCATGAGCGCACGCCTCCATTGCCTGGGGAGATTCCTGCAAGTCAAAGCGCGCTGGCTGTCGCGGGAGCTGCCCGGGCGCACCGAAACAGCTTCCATGGCTTACCGGGATCGAACGATTTGACTCAAATCGCGGTCCTTCTCCGGTGGAGCCGTCGGAGGAGACAATCAAGAAAAGGCTGCCTGGCCAAACGCCAATAAAATGTCGCCATTTTCCGTCGTGCTTTCATCCTTCCCGCTACATACATGCCCTATGCCGCAAAAAACCTGGAACTTTGTCCAATGCCCGCAGAGTCGCACCCTAGCGCAGATCTCGCAGACCACTTGATAGAACAATGTCGTGGATTTCTTAGACCGCATAAGTTTTTTTTCGCATATTCGTTATGAAGAAAACGTCTTAGATACAGCGTTAAATGTTCTTAGCTCTGTTGTTACAAACCTGAAACGGTTTGACCTTTATATTTCGTCATTTTTTTGGCGAACGCAGGAACCTTTTGAAATCAGGGAGAAGTACCCCATGCGCGTTTTGACCCCAATCACCAGTGCGATTCTCTTGGCCATGGCGAGCGCCGGCGCCCAAGCGATGTCCATTACCGAGGCTATTCAAAACGCCGTGGACCAGCACCCGGAAGTGCATTCCAACCGCAACAGCCGCCTCTCGGCGGACGAAGACGTGAAGTTTGCCCGGGGCGGCTACTTTCCTACGGTCGACCTGGTCGCCGGCTACGGGCGCCAGCGCTCGGACAACGTCAATACCCGTGGCGTGAATGCCGACGGCTCGCGCAACCACGACAAGGCTACCCTGAACTACACCCAGTCCGAGCTGCGCCTGCGGCAGATGCTGTTCGACGGTTTCAATACTTCCAATGAAGTGGGCCGTACCGAAGCCGTGGTCAACTCGCGGGCCTACTACACCCAGGCAATCGCCCAGGACGTCGCCCTGCGCACCATCGAGGTCTACCTGGAGGTGCTCAAGCGCCGCGAACTGGTGACGTTGGCCAGGAACAACCTGCAGGCGCACCTGCGCGTCAACGACCAGATCGGCCTGCGCAGCGAGCGCGGCGTGGGCAGTACCGCCGACCTTGACCAGTCCCGCGCGCGCCGCGCCCTGGCGGAAAACAACCTGGACACCGCCGAGGTCGACCTGGCCGACGCCGAGGCCAACTTCTTCAGCGTGGTGAGCCGGATGCCCGACGAGCTGGAGACCCCGGTGACCATCCAGGGCGAGCTGCCCGCCAGCCTGGTCGAGGCACGCCAGGGCATGCTGGAGAACAACCCTTACCTCAAGTCCGCCCAGGCCGATGTGCAGGCCGCCGAGCAGCAGTACCAGGTGGCCAAGTCGCCGTTCTATCCGCGCCTGGATGCGGTGCTGGCCAGTGGCGCCAACAACAACACTGGCGGTGAGCGCGGCCATAGCAACAACGACTGGCAGGCCGGCGTCGAGCTCAGCTACAACCTGTTCCGCGGCGGCAGCGACAAGGCCCGCCTGCAATCGGATGCGCACAAGATCAACCAGGCCATGGACATCCGCAACAACGCCCTGCGCACGCTCAACGAGAACCTGAGCCTGTCGTGGAACGCCATGACCAACGCCCGCAAGCAGACCCCGAGCGCCCGCGAGTATGCCGACACCACGACCCGCGTGCGGGCGGCCTACCAGGATCAGTTCGGCCTCGGCCAGCGCACCCTGCTCGACGTGCTCGACAGCGAGAACGAGCTGTACAACGCCAACCGCCGCTACACCGAGGTGCGCTACCTGGAGGAATACTCCATGTACCGGGTGCTGGCCAACATGGGCGAGCTGCTGAGCAAGCAGCGCATCACCCTGCCAGCAGAGGCGGTGGCCCAGAGCGAAGTGCGCAGTGAGGCGCGGTTGCCCGACATGCGTTGATCCCTTCCCCGCGGCAGGAGCAGGCCATTGTGACCAGTATGCAAACGCCAGACTCGGCCGCGGAACCGCGCCTGAGCTTCGATGACCCGCTGCTCGATGGCCTGCTGATCCTGTGCAGGCTGCACGGTTGCTCCGCCAGCCGGGCAAGCCTGGGCAGCGGCCTGCCGCTGGCCAACCAGCGCCTGGGCCTGGACCTGTTGCCCCGCGCGGCGGCCCGCGCCGGGTTGCAGGCGCGGGTGCTGCGCCGCGAACTGGGCGCCATCTCGCCCATGAACCTGCCCGTACTGCTGCTGTTCAAGGACGGGCGATCGGCCGTGCTGCGGCGCTGGGGCGAGGATGACCGCGCGCTGATCCTGCCCTGTGAAGCCGAAGGCGGTGAGCAATGGGTCGACCGCCAGGCGCTTGCCGAGGCCTACGCCGGCCACGCGCTGTTCGCCCGGCCACGGCACTCGCTCGAAGAACTGCGCAATCCCTTGCTGCCGCGGGTCAATGCCTGGTTCCGCGATACCCTCAAGCTCTCCCGCTGGCTGTACAGCGATGCGCTGCTGGCCAGCCTGCTGATCAACCTGCTGGGCCTGATGGTGCCGCTGTTCGTCATGCAGACCTACGATCGGGTGGTACCCAACCAGGCGCTCTCGACGCTATGGGTACTGGTCATCGGGCTGTTCATCGGCACCACCTTCGAACTGGTGCTGCGGGTGGTGCGCGCGCACCTGCTGGACCAGGCAGGCAAGAAGACCGACCTGATCCTTTCCGCGACCCTGTTCGAGCGCATCACCGGCATGTCGATGACCGCGCGTCCGGCCACCATCGGCGGCTTCGCCCAGAGCATCCACGACTTCCAGGGCCTTCGCGAGTTTCTCACTGCGGTCACCCTGACCAGCATCATCGACCTGCCCTTCGTGGTGCTGATGCTGGTGGTCATCGGCCTGCTGGGCGGCTGGCTGGTGGCGATCCCGCTGCTCGCCTTCCCGCTGACCCTGTGCTTTGCGCTGGTCATCCAGGCGCGCCTGCGCGACACCGTGCAAAAAAGCCTGAGCCTTGGCGCGGTGCGCCAGGCGCTGCTGATCGAGACCCTCGGCGGCCTGGAGACGCTCAAGGCCTGCGGCGCCGAGAGCGAGCGGCAGTATCACTGGGAACACACCAACGGCGCGCTGGCCCGCCTGGACGCCCATGCCCGCCACCTCTCGGCCATGGCCACCAATGGCACGCTGTTCATCCAGCAGTTCTGCGGCATGGCGATCATCGTTTCCGGGGTCTACAGCATCATCGCCGGCAGCCTCAGCGTCGGTGCGCTGGTGGCCAGCTACATGCTGGGCAGCCGGGTGCTGGCGCCGCTTGGCCAGGTCGCCGGGTTGATCACTCGCTACCAGCAGGCCCAGCTGACCATGCGCAGCACCGACGCCCTGATGGGCCTGCCGCAGGAACGCCAGGCCGAGCAGCAGGCACTGGAACACACCCAGCTCAAGGGCGGGCTGGAGGTCAGCCATGTCAGCTTCCGCCATGCCGGGCAAAGCGCGCTGGCGCTCAACGACATCAGCTTTGCGGTCAGGCCTGGCGAGCGCATCGGCATCATCGGCCGCAGCGGCTCGGGCAAGAGCACCCTGGCACGCCTGCTGATGGGTTTCTATCACCCGGAACAAGGCCAGGTACTGCTGGACAACCTCGACCTGCGCCAGCTCGACATCGCCGACCTGCGCGGCCAGCTGGGCTATGTCGCCCACGACCTGCCGTTGCTGGCCGGTACCCTGCGCGACAACCTGACGCTCGGCGCCCGCCACGTCAGCGATGCGCGCATGCTCGAAGTGGCCGAGCTCGCCGGGGTGAGCGAGCTGGCCCGGCAACACCCGCAGGGTTTCGACCGCCCGGTGGGCGAGCGTGGCCAGCTGCTGTCGGGCGGCCAGCGCCAGGCCGTGCTGCTGGCCCGGGCGATGCTGCTGGAGCCGCCGATCATGATCCTCGACGAGCCCACCAGCCACATGGACAACAGCAGCGAGGACCAGCTGCGCCAGCGCCTGCACACCTGGGTGCCGGGCAAGACGCTGCTGCTGGTGACCCACCGCACCTCGATGCTCAGCCTGGTCGACCGCCTGCTGGTGCTGGACAACGGCAAGATCGTCGCCGACGGTCCCAAGGACGCGGTCATCGGCGCCCTGCGCAAGGGCCGCGTCGGCGCGGCCCTCTAGGAGTTCCAGCATGTCCTTCAACCATGGCGTACGCAGCTACATCGACAGCTCAAGCAAGACGGCCGAGCGCGACTACATGCCGGAACTCGCCGGCGCGACCCTGCAGGACTCGCCGCGCCTGTCGCGGGTGACCGTCTGGCTGGCCGCCGCCTTGCTGCTGGTGGCGCTGGTCTGGGCGCACTTCGCCGTGCTGGACGAAGTGACCATGGGCGAAGGCAAGGCCATCCCGTCGAGCAAGGTGCAGGTCGTGCAGAACCTCGAGGGCGGCATCGTCACCGAGATCTTCGTGCGCGAGGGGCAGATGGTGAACAAGGGCGACACCCTGCTGCGCCTGGACGACACTCGCTTCCGGTCCAACAAGGGCGAGAGCGAGGCCGACCGCTATGCCTTGGGCGCCCAGGTCGCGCGCTTGTCGGCGGAGGCCGAGGGGCGCCCTTTCGAGCTGGACGACGCGATCCGCGCCAAGGCCCCGCAGGTCGCCGAGGACGAGATCGCCTTGTACCAGTCGCGCCAGCGCCGCCTGAACAGCGAGAAGAAGACCCTCAACGAACAACTGCGCCAGAAGAGCCAGGAACTGGCGGAATTTCGCTCCAAGGTCGAGCAGTACCGTTCGGCCATGGCGCTGCTGCAGCAGGAGCTGAACATGTCGACCCCGCTGGTGGGCACCGGGGCCATCTCGCCGGTGGAGATCCTGCGCCTCAAGCAGCGCACGGTCGAAGCGCGTGGCCAGCTCAATGCCACCAGCCTGGCCATTCCCCGCGCCGAAGCCGCGGCGGCCGAGATTCGCAGCAAGATCGAAGAATCGGACGCAAGCTTTCGCTCCGAGGCGGCCAAGGAGCTCAACGACAAGCGCACCGAACTCTCCAAGCTCACCGCCAGCAGCATCGCCATCGACGACCGGGTGACCCGCACCACGGTGCAGTCGCCGGTGCGCGGCATCATCAAGCTGCTCAAGGTCAATACCATCGGCGGCGTGGTCCAGCCTGGCAGCGACCTGGTGGAGATCGTGCCGATCGAGGACAACCTGCTGATCGAGGCCAAGGTCCGGCCCCAGGACGTGGCCTTCCTGCACCCTGGCCAGAGCGCGATGGTCAAGTTCAGCGCCTACGACTACACCATCTATGGCGGACTCAAGGCCAGGCTCGAGCTGATCGGCGCCGATACCGTGACCGATGACAAGGGCAACGCGTTCTACCTGATCCAGGTGCGTACCGACAGGAACCACCTTGGAGGTGACGACAAGCCGCTGCTGATCATCCCCGGGATGACGGCCACGGTGGATATCATCACCGGGCAGAAAAGCGTGCTGGACTACCTGCTCAAGCCAGTGCTCAAGGCACGGACCGAGGCGATGCGCGAGCGGTGACCGGGCCGGGCATGCTCACCCACCATGATTACGCTCGAACGTCTCGCGCCCCATGGCTTTTATCTGCCCTTCTATCAAGGCCTCGAATGGCCTGAGCAGCTCGTCGAACCCTCCCGGTGCCTCCAGCACGTTCAACGCTTGCACCACCGCCTCCAGCGTCGACAAGGCCCCTTCCTCGGGCGCCTTGCGCAGGCGGTAGCGCGAAGGTCGTACCTGGCCGAGGGTCACCCGTGGCAAGGCCTGCAGCAGCGGGTTGAGGTAGAGCAGCTTGCGCGCCTTGCGCCAGGTGCCGTCCGGGACGATCAGCAACAACGGTAATGGCTCGCTTGGGCCGTAGGGTCCCAGCGCCTGCGCCTGCTCCCCCGGGAACAGGAGCGCTGGCCGGTATCCCGGTGTCGCCAGCAAATCCGGCAAGTCCTCGAACGCCTCGCCCACCCGCAACTCGGCATTCACCAACCCAAGCGCCGCCAAGCGCGCGGTATTGAGGGCATGGCCGGTTTCGCTGGGATGCTGCAACAGCAGCACGCGGGTGCGGCTGTCGAGCTGGGGAATCAGCGGGCAAAGGCAGTGTTCACGCGGGCGCTGGCAGCGCTCGCAACGGGGCCTGGACATCGGGTCTCCTGGTAGGCGCCGCTCAGGCGCCATTGAGCTGGGTCTTGAGCAGGTCACGGAAGGTCTGGATCAGCGGCTCGCGACTGCGCCCCCGGCGGGTGATCATCGAAAAGGGCGCCTGGTAGCCGAATGTCGCCGGCGACAACACCCTCAGGTCGCCCTTGTCCACCCAGGCATGGGCGTAGTGTTCCGGCAGGTAGCCGATGTAGGCGCCCGACAGCACCAGGATCAGCTGCGCCTCCATGCTCTCCACCGTCGCCGCGCTGTGCTTGAAGCCATGCCGGGCCAGCTCTGCCTGGCTCCAGTAGCCGCGCCCGACCATGCGCTGCTGGGTGATGACCTGCTCCGGGATGCGCCGCTCGGCGAACAGCGGGTGGCGCGTGCTGCAGTACAACCAGTGCTGCTCGCGGTACAGCGGCTGGTACACCAGGCCACTCATGCGCGTCGAGAACGCGCCGATGGCCAGGTCCAGGCGATTGTCCTGCACGCCCAGCTGCAGCTCGTAGGGGCTGGAGACCGACAGGTGCAAGTGCACCGCCGGATGCTCCAGGCTGTAGGCGCCGATCGCCTCGGCCAGCGGCAGGGCGCGATCGCCCACGGTGGAGTCGATCACCCCCAGGTTCAGCGTCCCGCGCAGCTCGCCCTTGAGCGCGGCGGCATATTGCTCGAAGCCGTCCATCTCCGCCAGCAGGCGCAGGGTTTCCTGGTGGAACAGCTCACCCTTGCTGGTCAGGCTGAAACCGCCCCGCCCGCGATGGCACAGCACGATGCCCAGCGCTGCCTCCAGCTGGCTCATGTAGGTACTGATGGCCGACGTCGACAGGTTGAGTTCGCGCTGGGCATTGGCGAACCCCTGGTGGCGCACCACGCTGACGAAGATGCGCAGCAGTTTCAAGTCAGGCAAGGCAGAGGCCATCACAGCGGTTCCGGTCGGCGGCAAGTGGCGGGATTCTAACCGCATGCCGGACATTAGTTCAGAAAAACCTGAAGTAAGTATTTGTCGGTAGCGATTCCTCCCGGGCACTACCTTTTGCAGACTTGGCCGCAATGTCCCTGTCCGCCTTCAGTGTGCGCCAGTGAAGCGCACCCAGGCACAGGTTCGAACAACCAGAACAATCGACTGATGAGGCCCACCGTGGACAAGATCCTCCACCAACCACTGGGCGGCAACGAAATGCCGCGTTTCGGCGGTATCGCCACCATGTTGCGCCTGCCCCACCTGCAAAGCGCCGCGGGCCTGGACGCCGCCTTCATCGGCGTGCCGCTGGACATCGGCACCTCGCTGCGCTCCGGCACCCGCTTCGGGCCGCGGCAGATCCGCGCCGAGTCAGTGATGATCCGCCCCTACAACATGGCCACCGGCGCCGCGCCCTTCGACTCGCTGTCGATTGCCGACATCGGCGATGTGGCGATCAACACCTTCAACCTGCTGGACGCGGTACGCATCATCGAGCAGGCCTACGACGAGATCGTCGAGCACGACGTCATCCCGCTGACCCTCGGCGGCGACCACACGATCACCCTTCCCATCCTGCGAGCCCTGCACAAGAAGCACGGCAAGATCGGCCTGGTGCACATCGACGCCCACGCCGACGTCAACGACCACATGTTTGGCGAGAAGATCGCCCACGGCACCACCTTCCGCCGCGCCGTCGAGGAAGGCCTGCTGGACTGCGATCGCGTGGTGCAGATCGGCCTGCGCGCCCAGGGCTACACCGCCGACGACTTCAACTGGAGCCGCCGCCAGGGTTTTCGCGTGGTGCAGGCCGAGGAGTGCTGGCACAAGTCGCTGGCACCGTTGATGGCCGAAGTGCGCGAGAAGGTAGGCGGCGGCCCGGTGTACCTGTCGTTCGACATCGACGGCATCGACCCGGCCTGGGCGCCCGGCACCGGCACCCCGGAAATCGGTGGCTTGACCACCATCCAGGCCATGGAGATCATCCGCGGCTGCCAGGGCCTGGACCTGGTCGGCTGCGACCTGGTCGAGGTCTCGCCTCCTTACGACACCACCGGCAACACGTCGCTGCTGGGCGCCAACCTGCTGTTCGAGATGCTCTGCGTGCTGCCGGGCGTCGTGCATCGCTGACCCAAGGGTCCAGGAGCGGTAACCAGGCAGGAGCCTAGAGGCAGGGTCGCGTCGACGACCCGCCAGCCCCCGGACCGACGGGCAGCCGCGCCTGGCCGTACGGTCGATCTCACATAATAAAGATAAAGCGGAGACACCCATGGCCTTGGACATATTCGTAGTACTGATCTACGCCGCTGGCATGCTCGGCCTCGGCTGGTACGGCATGCGGCGGGCGAAAACCCACGAAGACTACCTGGTGGCCGGGCGCAACCTCGGCCCGACCCTGTACATGGGCACCATGGCCACCACCGTGCTGGGCGGAGCCTCCACCGTCGGCACGGTGCGCCTGGGCTACGTCCACGGGATCTCGGGCTTCTGGTTGTGCGCCGCGCTGGGCCTGGGGATCATCGCGATCAACCTGTTCCTGGCCAAGCCGCTGCTGCGCCTGCGCATCTTCACCGTGACCCAGGTGCTGGAACGGCGCTACAACCCTATGGCGCGCCAGGCCAGCGCGGCGATCATGCTGGCCTACGCGCTGATGATCGGCGTGACCTCGACCCTGGCCATGGGCACCGTGCTGCAAGTGTTGCTCGACCTGCCGTTCTGGCTGGCGCTGGTGCTCGGCGGCGGGGTAGTAGTGATCTACTCGACCATCGGCGGCATGTGGTCGCTGACCCTGACCGACATCGTGCAGTTCGTGATCAAGACCGTGGGCCTGATGTTCATCCTGCTGCCGGTGTGCCTGTACAAGGTCGGCGGCTGGGACCAGTTGGTCGCCAGGCTGCCCGAGTCCAGCTTCCAGCTGACCACGATCGGCTGGGACACCATCATCACCTACTTCCTGATCTACTTCTTCGGCATCCTGATCGGCCAGGACATCTGGCAGCGGGTGTTCACCGCGCGTGACGAGAAAGTCGCCCAGCGCGCTGGCACCACCGCCGGCATCTACTGCGTGTTCTACGGCCTGGCCTGCGCCTTGATCGGCATGGCCGCGCATGTGCTGATGCCTGACCTGGCCAACCCCAACAACGCTTTTGCCGAAATGATCAAGAGCACCTTGCCCGATGGCATCCGTGGCCTGCTGATGGCGGCCGCACTGGCGGCGATGATGTCCACCGCCAGCGCCGGCCTGCTGGCGGCGTCCACCACGCTGACCGAAGACTTGCTGCCCAGGTTGCGTGGCGGCAAGCAGTCGAGCCTGGGCATCAACCGGTTGTTCACCTTGCTGACCGGGCTGGTGGTATTGGGCATTGCCTTGGCGGTGAACGATGTGATCAGTGCGCTGACCCTGGCGTACAACCTGCTGGTCGGCGGCATGCTGGTCCCGCTGATCGGGGCGATCTTCTGGAAGCGCGCCACCACTGCCGGGGCGATCACCAGCATGAGCCTGGGCTTCGTGACGGTACTGGTGTTCATGCTCAAGGATGGGCTGGAGGCCAACACGCCGATCTACTACAGCCTGTCGGCCGGCCTGGTGAGCTTTGTCCTGGTCAGCCTGTGCTCGCGCCGCCCAGTGGGCGCCGTGAACCTCGCCTGACACATGCACGAAAAGGCCGCTGCATCGAAAGGTGTGGCGGCTTTTGCATTCAGCGGCGTCGTGGTTGACGCTTGCGCTCTTTGTCGGTGGGGATCGGCACCGGTTGCAGTGGTGGGGGGATCAGGCCGAGTGCGACGGCGAGGTCATGGAGCCAGTTGTACATGTCGTTCTTCATAGTGCCCCCTTTACGGGTCAGCCTCACGGCAAATCAATCCGGCGATGCTTCCTACAGATCATAGACCGATGTCCTGTCTGATGCATGCCGCTATTCATACAGATGCGGGCAAGTTTGCCGGGTTTCACCCCCTTCGGGGGCTTCCGACGGCTGGTTAACTGTTTCACCTTATTGCAAGCGCGACCAGGGCTAACCCAGCACCTTTCGCAGTTGCAGCCGTACCCAAGGCTCCGCGCTGACCAGCACGACCCCGCACAGCACGAGCACCGCACCGAACACGAAATTCAGGCTCAGCGGCTCGTCCAGCAGCAACACCCCGAAGGTCACGCCGAACAAGGGCGTGATGAAGGAAAACACGGCCAGGTTCGAGGCCAGGTATTGGCGCAACAGCCAGAACCAGGTCAGGTAGCTGAAGAACGACACCACCAGCCCCTGGAACAGCACACTGCTGATCGACAGTGGCGTCAGGGTGACCTTTGCGACCTGCCCGGTCAGCAGGGCGACCAGCAGCAAGCCGGCAAACCCGACCACCAGCTGGTAGAACAAGGTCAGGGTCGCAGGCGCCTCCGACAGCCGGGAGCCGCGCACCACCACGGTCGTCGCCCCCCAGGCAAGGCCTGCCAGCACGCCGAATGCATCGCCGAGCAAGGTCCGGCCATCCATCTGCTCCAGCGACAACCCCCCGGCGAAGGCCAGGGCGATGCCGACGAAGGCCAGCAGGATGCCCAGCCATTGCAAGGTACGCAGCCGCTCGCTGGGCAGCATCAGGTGCAGGCCCAGCGCCGTGAACACCGGCGCAGTGTAGAGAAACACCGACATGTGCGCCGCCGAGGTCAGCTTCAGGCCCTCGGCGATGAAGAGGAATTCCAGGCCGAACAAGGCGCCTGCCAGCAAGCCGCCCCGCCAGGTACTGCCGACCTGCTCCCAGCCACCGCGCCAGCAGATGAGCACGCCCACCAGTACCGCGGCGATGCCAGAGCGCAGCGCTGCCTGCATCACCGGCGCGATGTCCACGGCAGCCCACTTGATCATTACCTGCTGGCTTCCCCAGATCAGGCACAGCAACAGCATCACTTGCAATGCGAAGGCATCGGTATTCTTGCGGGTCACGCTCATGGGCGCGCCCCTTGTGTCATCGGTGGCATGGGTCAGGCTCGGCAGCAGAAATGGATCCAGCGCTGATTATCCTGTCCCCCGCCCTGCCCTTGCCAGCCTAAATTGCGCCGTGGGCGATTTGCGGCTTGGCCGAGACCCGGTCGAAGGTCGCCTCGTCCAGCGCATCCTCCTGGTCATCGAGCACCTGGCGCGGGTGCGCCTCGCCCGGGATGCTGCTGTCGATCAGGCTCAGCAACCGCGAGCCCCGCTGGGTCAGCACGAAGTTGTCGCCATTGCCACCGTCCAGTTCTGGCCGGATCTCGATGAATCCGCGTTCGAACAACCGCTTCTGGTACCCACGGGCCTGCGCCTCCAGATGATCCAGGTCCCCGACCTGCTCGCCTTTGGCCGCCTGCGCGGCGGCGTGCTGCTCGGCGTAGGGGCGCGGGGTGAAGCTGCGACCGGCGCCGTTCTGCACTTCGTGCAGCAAGCGTTCGATCAGGTCCCAGTCGTAGGTGCTCATGGAGGTGGCCTTCTGCTGTGTCTGATGGGGACTACACAGGTGGGACTGGTGGGAAAGTGAAAGCGTTCCGAGCATTACTCAGCGATGCCGCTGATGTGCTTGCATGTATTGACGCAAGAGCGAGTTGATCCGGGTCTGGTAGCCCGAGCCTTGATCCTTGAACCACGCCAGGACATCGGCATCCAGACGAATGGTCACTGCTTGCTTGGCCGGGACCCGCACCTCGGCCCTGCGGAAGAAATCATCGTCCAGGAGCGGGATATCAGAGGTATCGATCTCATCGTCGCGCTGGTTGGCAAGACGGCCCCAGTCACAGCTCCCACAGGTATTGCGCTGAACTCAGGCCTGCGCTGTACCTGTGGGAGCTGGCTTGCCAGCGAAGAGGCCAGCAAAGGCTCCAACCAAAGACAGTTACTCCCACAGGGTATCCGGCTGCGCCTGACACTGGGGCCAGGCTAGCCTCCATGAGGCTTACTCAGCCGCTGGCGCACGCTTCTTCAGCGGGGCCATGCCATCGGCGCTGGCCAGGGGAGCCTTGTTGGCGCGGGGCCCGGTCTTGCGCTTGGTCAGCGGCTTCTTCTCGCCCTTCTTCTCGCCCTTTTTCTTCTTGGTGCCAACAGCCTTGCCAGATGCCTTGACCTTCTTCGGCCCGCCGTAGGTGCCCTTGACTTCCTTGATCACGCGGCGCTCGAACTGCTGCTTGAGGTAGCGCTCGATGCTCGACATCAGGTTCCAGTCGTTGTGGCAGATCAGCGAGATCGCCAGCCCTTCGCCACCGGCACGGCCGGTACGGCCGATGCGGTGCACGTACTCGTCGCCGCTGCGCGGCATGTCGAAGTTGATCACCAGGTCCAGGCCGTCGATGTCCAGGCCACGGGCGGCGACGTCGGTGGCGACCAGCACCTTGGAGCTGCCCTGCTTGAAGCGTTCGATGGCCAGCTTGCGGTCCTTCTGGTCCTTCTCGCCGTGCAACACGAACGCCTTCACGTCCTGGGCCACCAGGTGACCGTAGATGCGGTCGGCCGCGGCGCGGGTGTTGGTGAAGATGATCGCCTTGTCATAGGTCTCGTTGGCCAGCAGCCACTGGATGATCTTCTCCTTGTGCTGGTCATGGTCGGCCGTGATGATCTGCTGGCGAGTGCCCTCGGCCAGCTGGCTGACGCTGTTGAGCATCAGGTGCTCAGGCTCCTTGAGCACCTTGGCGATCATGTCGCGCAGGCCGGCGCCACCGGTGGTGGCGGAGAACAGCATGGTCTGCTCGCGGTTGGCGCACTCGCCGCACAGGCGCTCGACGTCCTCGGCAAAGCCCATGTCGAGCATGCGGTCGGCCTCGTCCAGCACCATCACCTGCACATGCTCGAGCTTGAGGTTGCCGGCGTTGAGCTGCTCGAGCAGGCGTCCCGGGGTGCCGATCAGCACGTCCGGCACCTTGCGCAGCATGGCGGCCTGTTCCTTGAAGTCTTCGCCGCCGGTGACCAGGCCCGCCTTGATGTAGGTGAACTGCGCGAAGCGCTGCACTTCCTTGAGGGTCTGCTGGGCCAGCTCGCGGGTCGGCAGCAACACGATGGCGCGGATCTCGACGCGACCGCCCTTCAGGTCGACCAGGCGGTTGAGCATCGGCAGCACGAATGCCGCAGTCTTGCCGCTGCCGGTCTGGGCGGTCACGCGCAGGTCACGCCCTTGCAAGGCCAGGGGGATGGCCGCCGCCTGCACTGGGGTCGGCTCGACAAAGTTCAGCTCGGTCACGGCTTTGAGCAGGCGTTCGTGCAGGGCGAATTGGGAAAACAAGGGGGTGTACCTCAGGCAAGTGCGGAAATTCAGTTGCATAGGGTAACGTTTTCCAACGCTGGCGCCGAATTTCTTTTGGCAACTCACTGCCCCTCTGGGCTCTAATACCCCCTCTTTTCGCTATACAGACCTTTTCGACCACGCATGGATATCCAAAGACTCTGGCACGACACCCTCGACCTCTGGGGCTCCCTCGACCAACACCCGGTGCTGCACGCCGGCATCGGCCTGGCCGTGCTGCTGGTCATCGCCCTGATCATGGGCCGCCTGGCCCGCTTCCTGGTGCTGCACGCGACCCGCCTGCTGGCGCGCCAGCCAGCGCTGGCCTGGCTCGACGACCTGCGCCACAACAAGGTCTTCCAGCGCCTGGCCCAGACCACACCCTCGCTGGTGGTGCAGTTCGGCCTGAAACTGGTGCCCGAGCTCAGCGCCGACAGCCAGCACTTCCTGGGCAACCTGGCCCTGGCCTTCACCCTGCTGTTCATGACCCTGGCGCTGTCGTGCCTGCTCGACGCCCTGCTCGACATCTATGCCCGCACCGAACACGCCCGCACCCGCTCGATCAAGGGCTACGTGCAACTGGCCAAGATGGTCCTGTTCGTGTTCAGCGCCATCGTCATCGTCGCCACGCTGATCGACCGCTCGCCGCTGCTGCTGCTCTCGGGTCTTGGCGCGATGTCGGCGGTGATCATCCTGGTCTACAAGGACACCCTGCTGTCGTTCGTGGCCAGCGTGCAGCTGACCAGCAACGACATGCTGCGCGTCGGCGACTGGATCGAGATGCCCCAGGTGGGCGCCGATGGCGACGTGGTGGACATCACCCTGCACACGGTCAAGGTGCAGAACTTCGACAAGACCATCGTCTCCATCCCGACCTGGCG
>JAQZAY010000267.1 GCA_029239415.1 Pseudomonas sp.
CCAGGCGGCCGATGAGGCCGACCACAATGCCCAGGCCGGCGAGCGGGTGATGCAGACCACCATCGACCTGATCGAGCAGGTCAACCGAGAAATCGCGGACACTGCCGGTGTGATCCGCCATCTGGAAAGCGACAGCACGCGCATCGGCAAGGTGCTGGAGGTGATACGCGGCATTGCCGAGCAGACCAACCTGCTGGCGCTCAACGCCGCCATCGAAGCGGCCCGCGCCGGTGAGGCCGGCCGTGGGTTCGCCGTGGTTGCTGACGAGGTGCGCAGCCTGGCCCAGCGGACAGCGGCCTCGATCGCCGAAATCCACCAGATCATCGAAGCCGTGCAGTCCGGCGCGGTCGACGCCGTCAAGGCCATCGAAAGCGGTCAGCAGCGCAGTGAAGCCGGGGCAGGGCAGGTGGTCGAGGCCGGGCGCATGCTGCAACGCATCACCACGTCGATAGAAGCGATCCGCGACATGAACCGGCAGATCGCCACGGCCGCCGAAGAGCAGACCAGCGTGGCCGACGACATCTCGCGCAACCTGGTGGACATCACCCGGATCGCCACCGACAACCAGCAGGCCGTGCAGCAGACCGAGCAGGCCGGGCAGCGCTTGCATGCCCTGTCCGGTCAGTTGGGCACGCTCACGGCTCGGTTGAGTGCCTGAAGCAGCGGCAAGCAGCAAGCAGCAAGCGGCAAGCGGCAAGCTGCAAGTAGAAGCGATTCGCAGGGCTTTGGGGTCAGCGCCTAGTACCTAGATCGCTGCCGCTGACCTACAGCCCTAGACATCCGCTTGTAGCTTGTAGCTTGTAGCTTGTAGCTTGTAGCTTGCCGCTCGCCCCCCCTCCGCTAATTTTCCCCCATCTGATTCCGTTTCGTAGGGATACCTCCGGGTCCCCCGATCACCTGCAACGGAAATCAGTCGATGAACGCCGAAAAGTCCCTCCAACTCGCCAGCCGTTTCATCGAGCTTCCCGAAGACAAGCGTCGGCTGTTCCTCGAGCGGTTGCGTGGCGAGGGGATCGACTTCGCCCAGTTCCCGATCCCGGCGAACGTCCAGGCGCCCGATCGCCAGGCGTTGTCCTACGCCCAGTTCCCGATCCCGGCGAACGTCCAGGCGCCCGATCGCCAGGCGTTGTCCTACGCCCAACAGCGCATGTGGGTGCTTTGGCAGATGGACCGCCACAGTGGTGCCTACAACCTGCCCGGCGCAGTGCGGCTCGACGGGCCGCTGGATCGGGCGGCGCTGGAGCAGGCGTTCACCGTCGTGCTCGCGCGGCACCAGAGCCTGGGCATGGTGTTCCGGCAGCAGGCCGATGAACGGCCCGTGCAGGTCGAGGGCGGGGCACCGGCGCCGATCGAGGTGATCGACCTGCGTCACCTGGCGCCTGCGGACCGAGCGCGCGAGGTGCAGGCGAGCGTCGAAGCCGAATCGTTGAAGCCGTTCGACCTGGCGCAGGGCCCGTTGCTGCGCATTCGCCTGTTGCAACTGGACGCGCAGGAACACGTCTTGCTGCTGACCTTGCACCACATCGTCTCCGACGGCTGGTCGATGACCGTGCTGATCGACGAGTTCAGCCGTTGCTACGACGCGTTCGCCCAAGGCGAGCAGCCGCAACTGCCGGCCTTGCCGATCCAGTATGTGGACTATGCCTTGTGGCAGCGGCGCTGGCTCGAAGCCGGTGAACTGGAGCGACAGCTGGCCTACTGGCAGGCGCAGCTGGGCGACGAACAGCCGGTGCTCGAACTGCCGCTGGACCATCCCCGGCCGGCCGCACCGAGCGGGCGCGGCAGTCGTCATGCCTTCACGGTCGAGGCGACGTTGGCCGAGCAGGTGCGCGGCTTCGCGCGTCAACACACCCTGACGCCGTTCATGGTGCTGCTGGGATCGTTCGGCCTGCTGTTGCAGCGCTACACCGGCCAGACCGACCTGCGCGTGGGCAGCCCGGTGGCCAACCGCAACCGCGCCGAAGTCGAAGGGCTGATCGGCCTGTTCGTCAACACCCAGGTGCTGCGCCTGCAACCTGAGTCCCGCACCGATGGCCTGACCTACCTGCAAGCCATCCGCGACACCGTCCTGGGCGCCCAGGCCCACCAGGACCTGCCATTCGAGCGTTTGCTCGAGGCGCTCAAGGTCGAGCGCAGCCTCAGCCATGCGCCGCTGTTCCAGGTGATGTACAACCACCAGCCGCACGTCGCCGACCTGGCCGCGGTCACCCTGGCGTCGGGCTTGCAGCTGTCGCACCTGGCCTGGCGCAGCCGCACCACTCAGTTCGACCTGAGCCTGGACACCTACGAACAAGGCGGCACGCTGCAAGCGGCGTTCACCTACGCCAGCGACCTGTTCGAGGCGGCCACCGTCGAGGCCATGGCCCAGCATTGGCAGACACTGCTGCGCGCTCTGGTCGAGCGGCCCGAGACGGCGCTGTGGCAACTGCCGATGCTCGATGCGTCGACCCGCGCCACCGTGCTGGACACCTGGAACGACACCGCCCGCGAGTACCCCGGCCCGACCGGTGTCCACCAGCTGTTCGAGGCACAGGTCCGACGCACGCCGGATGCACCCGCTCTGGTCTTCGGCGAGACGACCCTCAGCTACGCCCAGCTCGATACCCGCGCCAACCGTCTGGCGCATTACCTGCGCAGCCAGGGCGCCGATACCGACACCCTGATCGGCACCAGCCTGCAGCGCAGCGTGGACCTGGTCGTGGGGTTGCTGGCGATCCTCAAGGCGGGCGCTGCCTATGTGCCGCTGGATCCGGACTACCCGGCCGAACGCCTGGCCTACATGATCGACGACAGCGGCATCGGTCTGCTGTTGACCCACCAGGCCGTGCAGGCCGACCTGCCAGCGCTGCCTGGCGTTCAGTGCCTGACCCTCGACACGCTGGCGCTGGACGACCAGCCCGACCACGCGCCCGAGGTGCGCGTCGATCCACGTCAACTGGCCTACGTGATCTACACCTCAGGCTCCACCGGCCGGCCGAAAGGCGCGGGCAACAGCCACGAGGCGTTGGTCAACCGCCTGCACTGGATGCAGAACGCCTACCGCCTGGACGCCAGCGACACGGTGCTGCAAAAGACCCCGTTCAGCTTCGACGTCTCGGTCTGGGAGTTCTTCTGGCCGCTGATAACCGGCGCACGCCTGGCCGTGGCCGCCCCCGGCGAGCACCGTGACCCGGCGCGCCTGATCGAGACCCTGGGCCGCTACCAGGTCAGCACGTTGCACTTCGTGCCGTCGATGCTCCAGGCGTTCATCCATGAACCTGGGGTAGAGGCCTGCCACAGCCTGCGCCGCATCGTCTGCAGCGGCGAGGCCTTGCCGGTGGAGGCGCAGGCGCAGGTCTTCGCCAGGCTGCCGAAGGCCGCGCTGTACAACCTGTATGGTCCGACCGAAGCGGCCATCGACGTCACCCACTGGACCTGCGTCGAGGAAGGCCGTGACAGCGTGCCGATCGGTGTGCCGATCGCCAACCTGCGTACCTACGTGCTCGACGCCGGGCTCGAGCCGGTCGCGCCGGGTGTGTCCGGCGAGCTGTACCTGGGCGGCATCGGGCTGGCACGCGGTTATCACCGCCGTCCGGGGCTGACCGCCGAACGCTTCGTCGCCGATCCCTTCGTGGTCGGCCAGCGCCTCTACCGCACCGGCGACCGAGTGCGTCAGCGGCCCGATGGCGTGATCGAGTACCTGGGCCGTCTCGACCACCAGGTCAAACTCCGTGGCCTGCGCATCGAACTGGGCGAGATCGAGGCGCGCCTGGTGCAACAGGCCGGGGTGCGTGAAGCAGTGGTGCTGGCGCTGGACGGCAAGCAGCTGGTGGCCTACCTGGTGCTCGACGCGCAGCCCGACGGTTGGCAGCAAGGGCTCAAGGACGGCTTGGCGCAGGCACTGCCCGAGTTCATGGTGCCCAGCCACCTGGTTGCGCTGGAGCGCTGGCCGCTGACCCCCAACGGCAAGCTCGACCGCAAGGCCCTGCCACGGCCTGACGCCACCCCATGCAGTCGCTTCGAGGCGCCCGAAACCGCCACGCAGCAGGCGCTGGCGGCGATCTGGCGCGAGGTGCTGGGCGTGCCCGAGGTCGGTCTGGAAGACAACTTCTTCGCGCTGGGCGGCGACTCCATCATCGCCATCCAGGTGGTCAGCCGTGCCCGACGCGAAGGGTTGCACTTCAGCCCGCGCGACCTGTTCCAGTTCCAGACCCTGCGCCGCCTGGCCGGCGCCGCCGGGCGACCGTCCACCGCCCCCGTCGAGCAGGCACCCGCCACGGGCCCGGTGACCCTGAGCCCGGTGCAGCACCACTTCTTCGAGCAGGCCATCCCGGCGCGCCATCACTGGAACCAGTCCGTGCTGCTGCGCGCGCGTCTGCCCCTGCAGCCCCAGGCACTGCTGGCCGCCCTGACCGCGGTGGTCAACCACCATGACGCCCTGCGACTGCGCTTCACGGCGTCGGCCGAGGGCTGGTCCCAGCACTATGGCCAGACCGGCGAGTGCCTCGATCTCTGGCAGCGCCAGGCCACCGACAGCGCCGACCTGATGCGCCTGTGCGACGAGGCCCAGCGTAGCCTCGACCTGCAGCAGGGGCCTCTGCTACGTGCGCTGCTGGTGGCCCTGCCCGACGGCGAGCAACGCCTGCTGCTGGTCATCCACCATTTGGCGGTCGATGGCGTGTCGTGGCGCATTCTGCTCGACGACCTCGAGCAGGCTTATGCCCAGCACCAGACCGGCCAGGCCGCGACCCTGCCGGCCCGCACCAGCAGCTACCAGGCCTGGACGGCCCGGTTGGTCGAGTGGCTACCGACGGCGGCCGAGCAGTTGCCTTACTGGCAGGCGCAACGGGTGGACGGCGAGCTGCCCTGCGACCGGCCGGGGGCGCTGGCGACCCAGCGACAGGCGGCCAAGGTGGCCTCGCGGCTCTCGCCCGAGAGGACGCGGCAATTGCTGCAGGCAGCGCCAGCGGCCTATCGCACCCAGGTCAACGACCTCCTGCTGACCGCCCTGGCGCGGGTCCTGTGCCGCTGGAGCGGCGCCCAGGCGGCCTTGCTGCAGCTGGAAGGACACGGGCGCGAAGACCTGTTCGACGGCCTCGACCTGACCCGCAGCGTCGGCTGGTTCACCAGCCTGTACCCGGTCCGGCTGCAGCCGCAGGCGGGGCTCGGCGAGTCGATCAAGGCGATCAAGGAACAACTACGCGCCGTGCCCGACAAAGGGCTTGGCCATGGCGTGCTGCGCTACCTGAGCGATGTGGCGACCCAGGCGGCGCTGGCCGCGCTTCCGGCACCGCGGGTCACCTTCAATTACCTCGGCCAGTTCGACGGCCAGTTCGAGGGCGCCGCCGTGTTCACGCCGGCTCATGAGCAGGGCGGCGGCGGGCAGGACCTGGACGCACCGCTGGCCAACTGGCTGACCGTGGAAGGCCAGGTGTACGCAGGCGAACTGACGTTACAGTGGGGCTACAGCCGCGACCAGTTCGAGACCGACACCGTCCAGGCCCTGGCCGACGCCTACACCCAGGAGCTCGAGGCCCTGGTCGTCCATTGCCTGGCGGTGCCGGCCGGGCAGCCGTCACCGGCGGACTTCCCGCTGGCCCAGCTCGACCAGGCGCAGCTCGACGGTCTGCCAATCCCAGGGCCCTCCATCGAAGACCTGTACCCGCTGTCGCCCATGCAGCAGGGCCTGTTCTTCCACGCCCTCTACGACACCGACGACGGTGCCTACATCAACCAACTGCGCCTGGACATCGGCGGGCTGGACCTGACGCGCTTCTGGCAGGCCTGGGAGACCGCGTGCGCACGTCACGAGATCCTGCGCAGCAGCATCCACTGGCACGGCCTGGACAGCGCGCACCAGGTCGTCCACCGCGCCTTGGCGCTGCCCCTTGAGGTCATCGACACGCCCACCGCCGACCTCGACGCCCTGGCCGAGGCCGAACGCACGCGTGGCTTCGACCTGAGCTGCGCACCGCTGTGGCGCCTGTTGCTGGCGCGCACCGGACCGGACGACTGGCAGCTGATCTACACCAGCCACCACATCCTGCTCGACGGCTGGAGCAACGCCCAGCTGCTGGCCGAGGTGATCGGGCACTACGCTGGCGAGCGGCCCACTGCGGCGCAGGGGCGTTTCCGGGACTACCTGGGCTGGCTGGCGCAGCAGGCGACCGACGCGGCCGAACGCTTCTGGACGCCTCGACTGAGCGCGTTGCCAGGCCCGACCCTGCTGGCCCAGGCGCTGCGTCGCCCCGACGTGGCGGCCGGCGAGGGGCACTACCTGGCGCAGATCGACACGCCGCAGACCGAGGCGCTGGAGCGCTTCGCCCGTCAGCACAAGGTCACCCTCAACACCCTGTTC
>JAQZAY010000268.1 GCA_029239415.1 Pseudomonas sp.
CGCCCAGACGGTGGCGGCCCCCCTGCAACACCGCGATACCGACGCGAATGCCCAGTTTCTCCACCACCCGGCGAAGCCCCCAGCACAGCGCCACGCCGACCAGCAGCACGACCAGCCAGGCAGCGGCAAGGCCGGGGGCGCCGCTCAACAGGTACGAGAGCACGGGCACCACGGTGACGATGGTCAGGCCGCTGAGCAGGCCATAGAGCAGGGTCAGCCCAAGGTAGCGGTACAGCACACGGGCGTCCGCGCCCAACAGTGCGATGAACGTCTTCAGCATGGCGAGGGCGCCTCCTGGCGAGTCTGCGCGTCATCCCCGAGTGCCCAGAGCCGGGCGTAATGGCCCTGGCGCGCCAATAATTGCGCGTGGGTGCCACGCTCTTCGAGGCGGCCATCGGCGAGCACGAGGATCTGGTCGGCGTGCATGACGGTGTCGAGACGGTGCGCGATCACCAGCACCGTGCGGTCTTTGGCGAAGCGCGACAGGGCGCTCTGGATCTGCACTTCGTTTTCGGCATCGGCGGCAGCGGTCGCTTCGTCCAGCACCAATACCGGCGGATCGAGCAGCACGGCGCGGGCGATGCTCACCCGTTGCAGTTCGCCCCCGGACAGATGGGCGTCCTCGCCGATCACCGAGTCGTAGCCGCGCGGCAACGCCAGGATGCGGTCGTGAATGTTGGCAGTACGGGCGGCTGCCTCGACCTCGTCCTGGGTGGCCGTCGGCCGCCCGAGCGCGATGTTGTCGCGCAGGCTGGCGACGATCAGGCGCACGTCCTGCAGCACGAAGCCGACGTGGCGGTAGAGCTGCGTGCTGTCCAGCATGCGCAGATCGGCGCCGCCGAGGGTGATGCGCCCGGCGTCCGGGTCGAAGAACCGCAGCAGCAGGCGCGCCAGGGTCGACTTGCCCGCGCCGGAAGGGCCGACCAGGGCGGTGACCGTGCCGGGTGCGAGGGTGAAGCTGACGTCGTCGAGCACCGCAGTGTCGCCGTAGCGGTAGCTTACCTGTTCCACGCGGATCTCGTTGCCCTGCGGCACCCTGGAGGGATCGGCCGGCAGGGTCTCGAGCACTGGCGTGCGCAGCAGCGCACTGACACGCTGCGCGGCACCCGTGGCGTTCTGCAGGTCGTGGGTGATGTAGCTCAGCAGCAGCAGGGGCGCGCACAGACCGGGCGCTACCAGGACGAAAGGCAGCAGGTCCAGCGGCTGCATCCAGCCCAGGGTGGTGAACAGCAGGCCGGCGCTCAGGATCACGCCCAGCACCGCGACCGGGGTGAGCAGGGCGTGGGCATTGGCCATGGCGTTGACCAGCGGGCGCGTGAAATCGGTGAAGGCGGCGGCGAAAGCGTCCACCGCGCCATGGTAGCTGGCATGGGCCTGGCCCTCGGCGCCGAAGGCCTTGACCACCGGGATGCCGTGGACGAACTCCACCACGGCGTTGTTGATGCGGGCCATGCCGGCCCCGAACGCCGGCAGGTTGGCGGCACTGGCGCGCGTGGCGCGCTTGACGAAGAGAAAGAACAGCGGGAAGGGCAACAGGGCCACCAGCGCCAGGCGCCAGTCCATGGCGAACAGGTACACCACTGCGCCGATGACCGCACCCAGCGCGCGGCCGAGCGTGGTGTAGAAGTGCGCGGTCAGGCTGTGCAGGGTGTCGATGTCATCCTGCATGGCCTGCTTGACCTCCCCGGAGGCCTGCTGGGTGAACCAGCCCAGGGGCACCCGGGTCAGCCGCTCGGCGATGGCCTGGCGCAGGTGACCGGTGATCTGGTTGTCCGCCAGGTGGGCACGCGTCTCGGCCAGCGCCATCAGCGCCATGCCCGCGAACAGGCCGATCAGGCTGGCGCCGATCACCAGCCAGGCCTCGGCGAGCACGCCCGTCGAGGACGAAGCCACGGGCTGCCCCAGCATCAGCCGGGCCAGGTGCGCGATGCCGGCCAGCGGCACCAGTGTCAGCAGGCTGCCCACGGCCGCCAGCAGGCCGGCCTGGATCAGGCGGCCGCGAACCGGGCGCAGCACCTCGGACACGCCCGGGGTGGGGGGCACGGTGGCTTCGGGGTGTTCGGTGGTACTCATCGACGCTCCTGTTCATGGCCGCCGGGGAATGATCGGCGATGTCCTGGGAGTCAGGGCCTGGCATGACGCTGACGGGTGTTGCGGGTTATTCCGTACGAGCGCGCACAATCCGCAATGGCACGCCTTCAGGCGTGCGCGCTGCAGGCCCGCACGCTGGCGACGATGTACTTTTCGACCGAGGACACCGACACGTTCAGCTCGGCCGCGATCTGCCGATGCGGCATGCCGGCCAGGCGGTGCAGCAGCAGGGCCTCTCGGGCCTTGGGCGGCTGGGTGCGCAGCGTGCGATCGACATGGGCGAGACGCTCCAGCGCCAGGGCGCGCACCTCCTCGGAGGGCGCCAGGGGCTCGCTGTGTTCGCGCAGCCCCGCCAGGTGGTTGGCTTCCAGACGTCTTCGGCGATACAGGTCGATCACCAGACCCTTGGCGATTTGCGACAGGTGGCAACGCGATTCGGCGGCGCTCGGCACGACGCCGCGCCGGATCAGCTTGAGAAAGATGTCCTGAACGAGATCGGCGGTGTCGATCGAGTTGCCCAGCTTGCGGCGCAACAGCAGCGTCAGCCAGCGATGGTGATCGATGTACAGTCGCTCGACCTGTTGTCTGAGTGCGAACGTTCCGTTGTCCACGAGATCCCTCCTGGGATGGCGATGAAGCAGTGTGCAAATATGTATGATTTGCATTAAGGTTACGACGTTGGTCGACACGATGCAACGTATCGACCGCTCTGCACCGGCCTGCATGCGCGGGCTTTTCGCCAGACCGAGGATGGGTCTGCCGGCACGCTGGCCGTCTCTGCCGATCTTGGTCCCGTACGACAAGGTAGATATTCCATGATGGAACGCTCTTCGGACACGCCCCCGACGCTGTCCGCCACACCACACGAAGCCCACGTGTGGCTGCTCCAGACACAATACCCCGAACTCACCCTCAAGCAGGTCACGGTCTGGCGCCTGAACGAGGCGTTCGAGCGCTCCCGGCTGGAAGCCGCGCTCGGTGCCGTGATCGACAGCCTGCCGGCACTCAATGCGCGCTACCGGTTCGACGAGGAGGGCGATCTGCTCAAGCTGGCCGGTCAGCACTGGCGCGACTGCGTGCAAGTGTGGCAGGTGTCGGGCGAAACGCAGGCCCGCGAACGGCTGCTGGCCCTGCAGGCACGGCCCTGGGAGCCGGCCGGCGAACCCCCGTTCGCCGCACTGATCGTCGAGACCGGCGACAGTCTACTGCTGGCGTTCGTGCTGCACCCTGTGCTCGATCCCGTCTGCCGAGCCGACGACCTGTACCGCATGACCCTGAACGCCTATGCCGGCCAGCCGGTCGGGCAGCCCAACCTGCCGTGGCTTGAGGCCAGGCGAGAGGCGTCGCACGCCGACGCGCAGGTGCCCGCTGCCGCGCCGCAGACGTCCTCGCAGGCGCACGTCGAGGCCCTGATCCTCGACGAGTTCCGCCAGGCGCTGGCCGAACCGGGCATGACCGCCAACGACGATTTCTTCGATTTCGGCGGGCATTCGCTGCTGGCCACGCGTATCGTCGGACGGCTCGCCGGCACCCATGGCGTGCAGGTGCGCTTCAACGATTTCTTCAGCGCCTCGTCGGCGGCGGCCCTCGCGGCGCGGGCGCAACGGGCCGAGGCGGGGAGCGACGACACCGCCTTCCGGTCGTCGGACGATGTCGCCGAGGCGCCGTTCGCGCCGGCCCAGGCTTCGCTTGGGCGCGCCTACCAAGCCTTCGACTTCGGCACGATCTTCAACCTGCCGTTCGCCATGGAATTTCTCGAGCCGGTGGACGAAGCGGTGCTGGAACAGGCCTTCACCGACCTGGTGCAGCGTCATGCCAGCCTGCGCACCACGTACCACTTCGACACGCCGACGCCTTGCCAGCGGCAGGTCCCGATCCAGCAGCTGGGCCAGTACACCTGGTTCTGGTCCAGCCTGCGCAGCCAGGGCGTGACCCTGGCCAGCGAGGCTGCTCACTGCTTCGACCTGTCCCGCGAACTGCCCCTGCGCGTGCGCGTGCTGCGCGACCCACGCACGGGTCACCAGCAGTTGTCGCTGCTGGTGCACCACATGGCCATCGACGAGTGGTCGCTCAACGTGATGATGCAGGAGCTGGCCCAGGCGTACGCCGCCAGGGCCGCCGACCGCGTACCTGTCTGGGCGGCACCGGCGCCGGCATTCCAGGCCTATGCCCAGCAGGCCAGTGCCCGCGGGATCGACCCTCGACACCTGGCGTACTGGACCGACCTGCTGCGCGATGTCACGCCCGGCCTGCAGTTGCCTGCGGTCACGTCGGGAACGGAGGCGAGCATAGCGCCAGCGCAGGGCGCAGGCTCGACCGATGCGCGCTGGTTCGAGATCCAGCCCGACCAGGCCACCGTCGACGGTTTGCACACCTTCGCCCGACAGAACGACGCGTCGCTGTTCGGCGTGCTCTACACCGGGATCGCTCTGGCGCTGCACAAGGTAGGTGATCTGCGCGAACTGGTGATCGGCACCTCGGCATCGGGACGTACCGACCCGGCCTACTACGACACCGTGGGTTACTTCACCACCATGGTCGCGCACCCGGTGCGCTTCGAACCCCGCCAGCCGGTCGGCGAACTGATCGAGGGTGTCAGCCGCTTGATCAACGACTCCATGGCCTATGCCGATGTGCCGATGGAGCAGATCCAGCAGGCGCTCGGGCGTACGCCGGAGCAGGGCCTGCTGTTCGACGTGTACATCCAGATCCATGCCAGCAACGCGCTCAATGGCGCCTTGTCCACACCGGCAGGCGAGGCGATCCCTTACCGGCAGATCGACCCGGACAAGAGCCAGTCGATGTTCGGCATTCAATTCGAGATCCTGGAAAACGTCCTGGACGGCAAGCGCTCGCTGCGCCTGGTGGTGACCTACCTGACGGCGCGCTACAGCGAAGCGCAGATGGCCTGTGTGCGCCAGGCGATCGAACGCGTGTTCGCGGCGTTCACCCGTGACGAGACGGCCGCCCTGTCGGTGCAGCACGTCATGGCGTAAACCACGGGACACCTCCTGCCCCTGTCGGCGTTCGCAGCCGACAGGGGCAGGGGTCAGGCGTCGTGCATGCCGTAGTGCTGGAACGACGAACGTCGGGGCAGTCGGTAATGCGCCCGCCCCAGCAGTTTGTTGACGATGGTCGCGTTGCGAATGGCCGCGATGCCCAGGTCGGGCGAGCCAACCCCATGCTGGAAGATCTCGGCG
>JAQZAY010000269.1 GCA_029239415.1 Pseudomonas sp.
GCACCCCCTGCTGAAGAAGCGCAACAAGTCCGGCTGGCAGACGCGCGAACTGCTCAACCAGTATTTCGACACGCCGGAGCGCGACCTCGCCGCAGCCAAGGTCGCCCTGCGCCTGCGCCGCGATGGCGACGCCATCATCCAGACGCTCAAGTGCCGTGGCCAGAGCGTGGCCGGCCTGTCCGAGCGCAGCGAGTACGAATGGCCGCTGGAGAAGGTCAAGCTCGACCTGAAGAAGCTCGACGACAGCTGCTGGCCCGAAGCCCTGCGCGACTTGGACAAGAAGCGCATCAAGCCGTTGTTCACCACCGACTTCACCCGCGAGGTCGCGGAAATCGCCTGGGGCCGCGGCAAGAGCAAGGTGGTCATCGAAGCGGCGCTCGACCAGGGCTTCGTGATCGTCGGCAAGCACAAGGAAGCGATCAGCGAGCTGGAGCTGGAATTGCGCGAAGGCGCACCGGAGGCGCTGCTCGAGCTGGCCGCCGAACTGGCCGCCAGCCTGCCGCTGATGCCCTGCGACATCAGCAAGGCCGAACGCGGCTACCGTCTGCTCGACCCCGTCCACCACACGCTGGACCTGCCGGTCAGCGAGCTGGACGTCGACATGACGCTGGACGATGCCTTCGCGGCCCTGGCCTGGCAGTTGCTGGGCAGCAGCCAGCGCCTGGCCGAGCAGTACCGCCACACCGGCCACTGGCGCCTGCTGCAGGACTGGGTCGACTGCCTGGGCGAGCTGCGCGCGCTGGTCACCACCCTGGGCCAGGCCGCCCCGCGTGTCACCACCAACACCCTGCGCACGAGCCTCGACGCGCTGCTCGAAGACTGGCGCCCCCTGGTGCTGGCCGGCAACGACGACGAAGACGTGCGCCGCGCCGCGCCCGAGCAGTTCGCCGACGAACTGCTGGAAACCCGCTGGGGGCAGTTCTCCCTCGAGACCGCGCGCTGGCTGTCGGCGCGTGCCTGGACCGTGGGCCGTACCAACCGTGGCGAGCGCCAGGGCCGTGCGCAACTGGGCAACTGGCTGACGCACCAGCTGGGTGCCGAAGCCCGTGACCTGCAACTGCCACGCTACAACCAGCAGCCGGAAGACCTGGCCGAACAGCTGCCGCGCATCGAGCGCCTGCTGGCCTGGCTGCACCATGCGCGCCAGGTGCTCGAGGTGCCGCAGGTGGACCGTCTGTACGGTGACCTGGTCAAGCTGCACCAGTTGGCCAACCAGCCGCTGGGTGAGGAGGTGCTGGCCGCCCGTGTCGAGCTGACTCACGTGATCAACCAGAGCCGCGCCTGGAAGCAGTTGGTCGGCTAGGCCCGCCCCGTCAACGGCAGGCAGGTCGTGGCCTTGATCTCGGACAGGGCCACGATCGAGTTGACCTCCTGGATCCCCGGCACATTCGACAGCTTTTCGAAGAAGAACCGCTCGTAGGCCTCGATGTCCGGGGTGACGATCCGCAGCATGAAGTCCACCGACCCCATCAGCACGTGACACTCCAGCACCTCGGGAAAGCCGCGGATCGCCTCGGTGAACTCGGCGAAGTTGGAGCGCCCGTGGGCGTTGAGCTTGACCTCGGCGAAGATCTGCGTGTTCAGGCCGACCTTCTTTCGGTCCAGCAAGGTCACCTGCCCGCGGATCACGCCCTCTTCCTTCAAACGCTGCACCCGGCGCCAGCAGGGTGATTGCGACAGCCCGACTCGCTCGGCCAGTTGCGCGCTGGACAGCGAAGCGTCTTCTTGCAGCAACGCCAGGATCCGGCGGTCGTAGGCATCCAACTCACTGTGCATGACTGTTTCTCGAATGGGCAGATTGGCGACCAGTATCATGCGCCGATGGGCTTTTTTCGAGCGTCATGAGCGAAACATTGCCAGAACCGGCATGGGAAAATGCGTCATCTGTCCTGGAGCGCCTGCCATGCCCAACCCTGAACGCCTTTTCGTGCAAGACGCTTTCGATACCCACCCTGCCCCTGCGGAAGTCCGCTACTGGCTCAGCGCCGAGGCCGAGTCCGACAGCGTCTGCCGGGTGCTCAACCTGTTCGCCCTGCAAACGCTGATGCCGCACGAACTGCACGTGCGTCAACGGGGCGACCTGCTGGACATGGAAATTGCCGTGAGCGGGCTGACGGCGCCACGGGCGCAATTGATCGCGCGCAAGATCCGTAACCTGATCTGCGTCGATGACGCCAGCGTACGCTGCCAACCGCTGCTGACCGACGCCTGCGTGTGAGGTGCAAGACGCGGTAACGATTGCGTCCCCCCGGTGAGGTCATGAGCCGCTAGCCTTGCTGGCGTCGATCATGACTTGGCAAGGACGCCCGCCCATGCACACACCTGACGACGGGTCGCTCGACCTGCATCGCCTGCTCGACCGCCTGGTCGACACCGCACGCCTCACCCCTGCCCAGGCCGCCCGGGCACGCGATCGTCCGCTGGCCGCCGAACACCCCCTTGAACACCTGGCGACCTTCGGCTTCGAGGACGCGCTGCACGCTGGCCAGACCTGGAACCTCGAACGCCTGGGTCAGTGGCTGGCCGATCAGGTAGGCCAGCCGTACCTGCGCCTCGATCCCCTGCAGATGGACCTGACCCGCGTCACTGGGCTGGTCTCGCCAGGTTTCGCCCAGCGCCATGGCATCCTGCCGGTAGCGGTCGACGAGGCCGGCGTGACCATCGCCAGCGCCCAGCCTTATCGTCGGGACTGGGAGGCCGACCTGGCCCAAGGCCTCGGCCGTCCGGTCCGGCGTGTACTGGCCTGCCCACGCCAGCTGCGGCAACTGGGCCAAACCCTGTTCCGCCTGGCCGAATCGGTCCAGGGCGCCCATCAGCGCCAGGCCAACGACCTGGTCGAGCTCGAACACCTGCTGGCGCTGGGCCAAGGGTCTTCCGACAGTGCCCCCCAGGAAGCGCATGTGGTGCACATCGTCGACTGGATACTGCAATACGCCATCGAGCAGCGAGCCAGCGACATTCACCTGGAACCACGTCAGGACCAGGCCCACCTGCGTTACCGGATCGATGGCCTGCTGCATCGGGTCTACACGTTTCCAGGCGGCATCGCCCTGGCACTGACCAGCCGGCTGAAGCACCTGGCGCGCATGAACGTCGCGGAAAAACGCCGGCCGCAAGATGGCCGTCTGCGCACCCGGCTGCCGAGCGGCGACGAGGTGGAGCTGCGCCTGTCGACGCTGCCCACGCCGTTCGGCGAGAAGCTGGTGCTGCGGCTGTTCGATGCCTTGCAGCTTCGACAAGGCCTGCCTGGCCTGGGGCTGGAGGGCGAGTTGCTGACGCGCTGGCAAGGGCTGCTGCAGCGCCCCCATGGCCTGCTGCTGGTGACCGGCCCCACGGGTTCGGGCAAGACCAGTACGCTGTACGCGAGCCTGAAGTGGCTGGCAGGGCCGACTGTCAACCTGTGCACCATCGAGGACCCGATCGAGCGCCTGGACCCGGCGTTCAACCAGTTGCAGGTCCAGCCTCACCTGGAGCTGGACTTCGCCGCCGGCGTGCGCGCGCTGCTGCGCCAGGACCCCGACATCCTCATGATCGGCGAGATCCGCGACGCCAGCACGGCCCAGGTGGCGGTGCAGGCCGCCCTGACCGGCCACCTGGTGCTGTCGACGCTACACACCAACGATGCCTGCAGTGCGATCGCGCGGTTGCGTGACCTGGGCGTGGCCGACTACCTGATCAAGGCCACGTTGCTGGGCGTCATGGCGCAACGCCTGGTGCGCGCGCCATGTCCGGCATGCCAGGGCACGGGGACGCAGGGCCAGGGCGCCTGTGCGACCTGCCGGGGGACGGCGAGCCAGGGTCGTACCGGACTGTTCGAGCTGTTGGTGATGACCGACGGTGTACGTCGGGCGCTCACCCCCCAGGGCGATCTGACGGCGCTGCGGCAGCAGGCCGAGCGTGAGGGACTGTGGAGCCTGCGCCGCAGCGGCCAGGACAAGGTCGAGCGCGGATTGACCTGCGCCGAAGAGGTGCGACGGGTCTGCGACGAGGCTTGAGCGCCTCAGGGAACTTGATGTCCTGCGCACGCTCGAAGGGGCACCCATCGATGCCTTGCCAAGGTGACCCCATGCGTCTGAATACACTGATCGCCGCTGCTGCCCTGCTCGCCCTTCCCATCAGCTCGGCCATGGCCGACGGCTTCTGGCGCGACGTGCTCTCGTCGGGCGCGACCACGGCCTCGACCTACCTGACCTCCAGGGACCACAAGCTGGTCGCCGCCGCCCGGGACGATGCGGGCAGCTACGTCGCCAGCCAGGGCGCAATCCGTGGCCCGTACCTGGAGGCAGCGCTGCACCGGGTGCGTGCCGAGCAGCCCGATTTGCAAGCCAGCGACATGGCGCTGGCCAGCGCGATCCTGGCCAGCGGCACCACGCAGCCATGAGCCACCCACGTGCCTGAACCGCATCAGTCCAGCCCGAGGTGCTTGGTCTGGGGTGCCCACCACATCGACGTGACCAGCCCGACCAGCGGGAAGAGCGACGCGATCAGCAACGTCGTGGAAATCCCCAGGTGCTGCAGGGTAACCGGCAGCAGGTAGGTCGCCCCCGCTGCGCCGATCCGGCTGAATGCCGCTGCGAAGCCGACGCCGGTGCTGCGGAACCGGGTCTCGAACATCTCCGGTGGGTACACGTACTGGATGTTGTTCGAGCCGGTGATCACCAGCACGAACACCCCGAACAGCACCAGCGACGCCAGCGGCGGCGGATTGCCCCAGAGCCCGAGTACCAGCAGCAAGGCGAACATGGCCGCGAAGGTGGAGATGACGAACGTGCGTCGCGACACCCTGGACAGCCACCACAGCCCCAGCAAGGCGCCAAGGATCTGTACCCCGTTCATCTGCAGGTCGGTGGAGAATCCATCGTTGACCCCCAGGCTGTCCAGCACCGGCAGGATGAAGGTGAAGATGGCGAACATCGGGCCGACCTGACAGAACCAGAACAGGCCGGCGTACAGCACCCGCCGCCCATCGTTCTCGGCGAAGAATTGACGCAGTGTCGTTTCGCCGTGTACCTGCTTGACGCTGGGCAGGCCGTATTCGGGCCCGTAGCGGCGATGCACGATGGCCAGGGCTTCCTGCTCGCGCCCCCGGCTTTGCAGCCAGCGAGGCGACTCGGGGATGGCGAAGCGGATGAGCAACGTCACCAGGGCCGGGATCGCACTGCTGGCGAGCAGGCCGCGCCAGGCCTCGGGCGACCAGAAATGCCCGACGAAGAACGCCGCGACGAACCCCACGAACCAGAACAGCGCGATGCTGCCCAGCAACAGGCTGCGGTGCCG
>JAQZAY010000270.1 GCA_029239415.1 Pseudomonas sp.
GGTGCTGTTCGCCATCGGCGGGCGCCTGCGCGGGCTAAGCTCGGCCTTCGAAAGCCGCACCCGCGACCTGCTGCACCAGGCCTATGGCCTGGCCACCGGTCAGCCGCAGGTGCAGAGCAGCCTGCTGCGCTGGATGTTCGTGGTGCTGGAGGTCGGTCACGCGGTCATCGAACTGCGCAAGGAGCAGGCGCTGCTGCCGGTGCACCCGTGCTACGCCGAGTCGCAGCCCTGGCGCCAGGCGATCCGCGTGATGGGCCGGGCGCTGGCGCGACTGTTCCTGCAGCCCAGCGCCAGCAACCATGAGCGTGCCCTGGTGGCGGTGGATCACGCCATCAGCCGCGTGCAGGCCACCGACGAGCCGTTTGCCCGGCACTTCGACACTTCGGTCCTGCGCCGGGTGCAGAGCTACCTGCATTTCATCCGTACCTCGCTGCTCGACCCACAGTCGCCGCTGGCCGCGCAGGCCCCGGCGCAAGGACTGCCCCATGCCCCGTGAGATCGCCTTCCATGGCGTGTACATGCCAACCATGACCTTGTTGTTCCTGCTCGCCGCGGGGCTTGGATGGGGTCTTGACCGCTTCATCGCCAGCCACGACGGCTATCGCTTCTTCTGGCACCCGGCGCTGCTGCGCCTGAGCCTGTTCGTCTGCCTCTTTGGCGCCATGGCGCTGTTTGTCTACCGGTGAGTCCCACGTCGATGAAAAAGTTCTTCAGCCTGATCGCCACCTTGCTCGTGCTGGCCGCTGCCGTGGTGATCGGCCGGCAGTTGTGGCTGCACTACATGACCACGCCCTGGACCCGCGACGGCCGCGTGCGTGCCGACATCATCAACGTCGCTGCCGACGTGCCGGGGTATGTGGTCGATGTGCCGGTGCATGACAACCAGAGGGTGAAGAAGGGCGACCTGCTGATCCAGATCGACCCCGAGCACTACCAGGTCGCCGTCCGCCAGGCTCAGGCGCTGGTCGCCTCGCGCAAGGCCACCTGGGAGATGCGCAAGCTCAACGCCAGCCGCCGCGCCGACCTGGACAACCTGGTCATCTCCCGTGAAAGCCGCGAGGACGCCAGCAATGTCGCCAGCTCCGCCCTGGCCGACTACCAGCAGGCCCAGGCGCAGCTCGCCGCGGCCGAGCTCGACCTGGCGCGCACGCGCATCCTCGCCACCGTCGACGGCTACGTGACCAACCTCAACGTGCACAAGGGCGACTACGCCCGCACCGGCGAGGCGAAGATGGCCGTGGTGGACGAGCAGTCCTTCTGGGTCTATGGCTATTTCGAGGAGACCAAGCTACCCCATGTGAAGGTCGGCGCCCCAGCCGAGCTGCAGATGATGAGCGGCGAGCGCCTGCAAGGGCATGTCCAGAGCATTGCCCGCGGCATCTACGACCGCGACAACCCGCAGAGCCGCGAGCTGATCGCCGACGTCAACCCGACGTTCAACTGGGTGCGCCTGGCCCAGCGCGTGCCGGTGCGGATCCATATCGACCAGGTGCCGGAAGGCTACCTGCTGGCGGCGGGCACGACGTGCACCGTGGTAGTGACGCCGTCTGCTTCCCGAGCGGCGCAGCCTGTCCTGTAGAAGATTCTATGGCTGGAGTCCTTGCTGGCCTCACCGAGTGTGGTGCTGGAAATCGTGGGAGCGGTCAGGCTTCAGCCGCGCCCACCAGCACCGCGCACTGCACCCGGTCGATCACCTTCACGCTGATCGAGGGATCCAGCAAGCGTCCCAGCCGCGACATGTGGCGGTGGCCGATGACGATCAGCTCGCAGCCCAGCGCTTCGGCCTGGCTGACGATGGCGTCCACCGGGTCGGCTGCGGCCAGCCTGCCTTCGCAGGTGTACCCGCGCTCGCGCAGGGCCGCCACGGCCTTGAGCATGGCGGCATCGCCCAGGCGCTGTTCTTCGCAGGCGGCGGGATATTCTTGCTCCTCGTCCTGGCGGATGGGAGCGAGGTGGTCATGCACGGCAAAGGACGAGTCGATGGCCAGCAGCACATGCAGGTGATGCCTGTCAGGCTGGCAATAGCGGCAGGCAAGGTCGAGCAGGCCGCTGGCGGCAGGGGAGGCGTCGATGGCGATCAGGACGTGGCTGGTCATGCGGTCTCCGGGGCGTGAGGCAAACCCGTATTCTTGTGCATTCAGAGGCCACGGATAAATGGCCTGCCGTGCACTCTGTAGTTGTGTCGGGCGCAAACTGGGCAAGCTGGTAAGATTTCCCGATCCCATCACCGCACATGGAAACCCCGGCAATGCAGCTCCCGGACATGAACCTGCTGGTCGCACTCGATGCCTTGCTCGACGAGGGCAGCGTGGTTGGCGCGGCGCAGCGCATGAACCTGAGCCCGGCGGCGATGAGCCGTACCCTCGGGCGGATTCGCGATGCCATGGGCGACCCGATCCTGGTGCGCGCAGGCCGCGGCCTGGTACCGACGCCGCGGGCACTGGCCCTGCGCGAACAGGTGCGGGCGCTGGTGGAGCAGGCGGGCCAGGTATTTCGCAACGGTCCGCAAGTCGAGCTGGCCAACCTGGATCGCGCCTTCAATATCCGCACCAACGATCTGTTCATCGCCCTTTATGGCGCGCAGCTGCTGCGCATGATGCACGAGCAGGCGCCGCAGACGGTGCTGCGCTTCGTGCCTGAAAGTGGCAACGATGACGATGCGGTGCTGCGCGATGGCCGGACCGACCTGATCATCAGCTCGGCCATCGACCTGGGCCCCGAGATCAAGGTGCAGAGCCTGTTCAACACGGTCTACATCGGCCTCGCCCGCCGCGACCACCCGATCTTCGACGCCGAGATCACCCCCGAACGCTTCGCGGCCTTCCCGCAGATCAGCGTGTCGCGGCGCGGACGCGCCAATGGGCCCATCGATGTGGAACTGGCCAACTACAAGGTGCGGCGCCGGGTTGCGCTGATCACGCCCAGCTTTCACTCGGCAATGTTCTCGTTGCCAGACTCCGAGCTGCTGCTGCCGATGCCGGCCAATATCCTCAGCAGCGTGACCAAGCTCGGCCTGCCATTGCGCGCGTTCCAGATCCCGCTGCCGATGGAGAGGGTGACGGTGATGCAGGCCTGGCATCCGCGGCATGACAATGATCCCGCTCATCGCTGGCTTCGCCAGACCCTCAGAGCCTGCTGCAGCGTGGATCCATAGCCAGGGGCTTGGCGTCGATTGCGTCTGGCGCAACAGTAAGCTGCCTATATGTCAGTTTTAATCAGCATTCATTCTTTTTAGAATTCACCCGGTAAATATGTTGCCGGAGATTTCACCCAATGAGTTCGCTGACCGCGCCCTCCGTTGCGCTCGCTGCCGCCCCCATGGCCAGCCCGCCCGCGCAAGCGGCCTTCGGCCTGCGCGTGGTGGTCGGGCTGTTCGGCGTGTTATTGGCGGTACTGTGCGCGGGCCTCAATGAAACGGTCACCAAGGTGTCGCTGGCCGATATCCGCGGCGCCATGGGCATCGGCGCCGATGAAGGCGCCTGGCTGCTGGCGGTGTATGCCGCCGCCTCGGTATCGGCCATGGCCTTTTCGCCCTGGCTGGCGACGACGTTCTCGTTGCGTCGCTACACCCTTTGCGCCATCGGCGCCTTCGCCGTGCTGGGCGTGGTCCAGCCGTATGCACCGGACCTGCACAGCCTGATGCTGCTGCGGGTGCTGCAGGGCCTGGCCGCCGGTGCCATGCCGCCGATGCTGATGAGCGTGGCGCTGCGCTTCCTGCCTCCCGGCATCAAGGTGTACGGCCTGGCCTGCTATGCGCTGACCGCCACCTTTGGCCCGAACCTGGGGACGCCCCTTGCCGGCCTCTGGACCGAATACGTGGGTTGGCAATGGGCGTTCTGGCAGATCGTGCTGCCTGCGCTGCTGGCGATGGCCTGCGTCGGCTGGGGCCTGCCCCAGGACCCGCTGCGCCTGGAACGCTTCCGGCAGTTCGACTGGCGTGGCGTGCTGCTTGGCCTGCCGGCGATCAGCTCGCTGGTGATCGGCCTGAGCCTGGGCGACCGCTGGGGCTGGTTCGACTCGCTGCTGATCTGCTGGCTGCTCGGCGGTGGCGCCCTGCTGCTGGTCCTGTTCCTGTTCAACGAATGGTCCGAGCCGCTGCCATTCTTCCAGCTGCGCATGCTCGGCCGGCGCAACCTCAGCTTTGCCTTGCTGACGCTGGCCGGGGTGCTGGTCGTGCTCTCCGGTGTCAGCAGCATTCCCTCGGGCTACCTGGCGCAGATCCAAGGCTATCGACCGGCACAGACCAGTCCGCTGATGCTGCTGGTGGCCATGCCGCAGCTCCTGGCGCTGCCGCTGGTCGCGGCGCTGTGCAACATCCGCGCAGTGGATTGCCGATGGGTGCTGGCCACGGGCCTGGGCATGCTCGCACTGTCGTGCCTGGGCGGCAGCCAGCTGACCTCGCAATGGATCCGCGACAACTTCTACACCTTGTACCTGCTCCAGGTGTTTGGCCAGCCGATGGCCGTGCTGCCGCTGCTGATGCTCTCAACCAACGGCATGAGTCCGCAGGACGGTCCCTTCGCCTCGGCCTGGTTCAACACGGTAAAAGGCCTGGCGGCGGTGATCGCTGCAGGCCTGCTGGATGCCCTGGGCACCGTGCGCCGGCATTTTCATTCCAGTCACCTGGTGGACAGCCTGGGCAACTCGCCGCTGGTCGACGACCGCGCCCCGGGCCTGGCGCACCGCATACATGAGCAAGCCGTGGTACTGACCTCGGCCGACCTCTACCTGGTCATGGCGATGATCGCCGTGGCCCTGATCTGCCTGATTCCCTTCGTACCTACCCGGGTCTATCCACCCCGCGCGGTGGCCTGAGTCCTGGATGAATTCGAGATTGCCGAAATGACCAACAACCGTAAAACCCTCCTGATCGGCTCGGTGCTCGCCGTGGCCGTGCTGGCCGGCCTGTTCGGCCCCTGGCTGCTGGGGCACGACCACCAGCAGAGCACCAACGATGCCTACGTGACCGCCGACTACACCGTGGTCGCGCCCAAGGTCGCAGGCTTCATCAAGCAAGTACTGGTGCAGGACAACCAGCAGGTCAAGGCCGGCCAGTTGCTGGCGCTGATCGACGAGCGCGACTACCAGGCCGCCCTCGATGCCGCCCAGGCGCAACTGCTGGTGGCCAAGGCGCAGAGCGAGGATGCCCGCGCCACCCTCGAGCGCCAGGGCTCGCTGATCGCCCAGGCCCAGGCCGCGGTCAGCGCCGCACAGGCCGAGGCGGCCTTCGCCA
>JAQZAY010000271.1 GCA_029239415.1 Pseudomonas sp.
GACTACATCGCGATCCCCAAGGCCAACGGCTACCAGTCGCTGCACACCACCTTGTTCGGCATGCACGGCGTACCGATCGAAATCCAGATCCGCACCCGTGAAATGGAAGAGATGGCCAACAACGGCATCGCTGCCCATTGGCTGTACAAGTCCAGCGACGACGAACAACCCAAGGGCACCCATGCCCGGGCCCGTCAGTGGGTCAAGGGTGTGCTGGAAATGCAGCAACGTGCCGGCAACTCGCTGGAATTCATCGAGAGCGTGAAGATCGACCTGTTTCCGGACGAGGTCTACGTGTTCACGCCCAAGGGCCGCATCATGGAGCTGCCCAAGGGTTCCACGGCGGTGGACTTTGCCTATGCGGTGCATACCGACGTGGGCAACAGCTGCATCGCCTGCCGCATCAACCGACGCCTGGCGCCGCTGTCCGAGCCGCTACAAAGCGGGTCGACGGTGGAAATCGTCAGCGCACCCGGCGCACGCCCCAACCCGGCCTGGCTCAACTTCGTGGTCACCGGCAAGGCCCGCACCCATATTCGCCATGCCCTGAAGCTGCAACGCCGCTCGGAATCGGTGAACCTGGGCGAACGTCTGCTGAACAAGGTGCTTAACGGTTTCGACAGCGCGCTGGACAAGATTCCCGCCGAGCGCGTTCAAGCCATGCTGGCCGAGTACCGCCTGGAGCTGATCGAAGACCTGCTCGAAGACATCGGCCTGGGCAACCGCATGGCCTATGTCGTGGCGCGACGCCTCCTGGCGACCGATGGCGGCGAGCAGTTGCCCAGTCCCGAAGGGCCGCTGGCCATTCGCGGTACCGAGGGCCTGGTGCTCAGCTATGCCAAATGCTGCACGCCCATCCCCGGCGATCCGATCGTGGGTCACCTGTCGGCGGGCAAGGGCATGGTGGTTCACCTGGAAAACTGCCGCAACATCAGCGAAATCCGCCACAACCCGGAAAAGTGCATCCAGCTGAGCTGGGCCAAGGACGTCACCGGCGAGTTCAATGTCGAGCTGCGTGTGGAGCTCGAACACCAGCGCGGCCTGATCGCGTTGCTGGCCAGCAGCGTCAACGCCGCCGACGGCAACATCGAGAAGATCAGCATGGACGAACGCGATGGCCGCATCAGCGTGGTCCAGCTGGTGGTCAGCGTGCACGATCGCGTCCACCTGGCCCGCGTCATCAAGAAACTGCGCGCCCTGGCTGGCGTCACCCGCCTCACGCGCGTGCGTGCCTGAGGCGCGGAACCTTCATTTCAAGGAGCTGTTCATGACCAAGACCGTAATCACCAGTGACAAGGCCCCGGCTGCCATCGGTACCTACTCCCAGGCCATCAAGGCTGGCAATACCGTCTACATGTCCGGCCAGATTCCACTGGACCCTGCCACCATGGAGCTGGTCGAAGGCTTCGAGGCTCAGACCGTGCAGGTGTTCGAGAACCTCAAGTCAGTGGCAGAGGCTGCCGGCGGTTCGTTCAAGGACATCGTCAAGCTCAACATCTTCCTGACCGATCTGAGCCATTTCGCCACCGTCAACGAAGTGATGGGCCGCTACTTCCAGCAGCCTTACCCTGCCCGCGCCGCCATTGGCGTCGCTGCCCTGCCCAAGGGCGCGCAGGTTGAAATGGACGCTATCCTGGTCATCGAATAAGCCGCCCCGCGCGCTGCGGCAATCGTCTGCAGCGCCATTCGCCAGCAAGGACTTCCTTCATGCGTCACGCGCTCGCCCTATCTCTGGCCGCCCTGCTTCTGGGCGGCTGCGCCAGCCACGAAAACGTCGACCCCAACGGCGTCTGGATCAATCAGAAAGCCATCGATGCCGCCGCCAAGGGCGCAAGCCTGCGCCAGGCGCTGTTGGCCAACGGCCCGACACTGGAATGGTCGATCGACACCGTGACCGGTCAGGCTCGTTTCAGCAATGGCTTCGAAGAGGGTGAAGGCAAGCTGGTGCCCCAGGCCGATGGCCAATTCAAGGTGGACTTCTACGGCAACGGTGAAGACACCCTGAAAATCGACGGCGCTACCCTGCAACAAGCAGCGAGCGATAACACCCCGGTGCAAACGTTCAGCAAGTCGGCCACCCCGGCGCGTGCGGACACGCCGGTGGGCGCGACCTTCGAGCAGGCGCTGTACACCGCCTACATGGGCGGCGACTGGAAAGTCGTCGAGGGCCCGGGCCAGGGCGGCGTGGCTCATTTCCTGCCCGACGGACGCATCGATGGCCTGGCGGGCCTGGATCGCTACGCGTTGTGCCTGGCGGGTGACTGCGCAGCCATGAGCGGCGAGTTCGACAGCATGTGGCTGGAACAGCAACAGCGCGGCAATGCCTTCATCTTCCGCCGCAAGGGCAATCAGCTGGAAATCCTCCAGGCGCTCAACCAGGCCCAGGACGATGAAATGCCCAACCTGGTCCCCGGCACCCGGCGCTGGTTGCTCAGCAAGTAGCACCGGGACGAGGCGAGGCTACCGGCTCAGCAAGGCCGCATACCCTTCCTGATAGGTGGGGTACTGCGGCGTCCAGCCCAATGCACGTGCACGCGCATTGCTGCAGCGCTTGGAACCGGTGCGGCGGATGCTCTGGGTCTGCGAGCGCTGGGTGACGCCCAGGTACGTGCGCAGCCAATCCACCACCTCGTGCAATGGGGCCGGGGCATCGTCGACGCCTATGTAGCAGTCATCCAGCCCGACGCCACGAGCATCCGCTTCCAGCAGAAACGTCAAAAGCCCTGCGGCATCGTCGGCATGAATGCGGTTGCCGTACAGCGGCGGCTGCGACGCGACCTGATAACCCTCGCGTACCTGCCCAGCCAGACGCTCGCGACCGGGCCCATAGATGCCGGTCAGGCGCACGACGGTCGCCGGTTCAGGCGCGCTCAATGCCAGTTGCTCGGCTTCGAGCATCAGGCGCCCGGAAAACCCGCTGGGCGTTACCGGCGAGGTCTCATCGACCCATTCCCCTTCGCTCTGTCCATACACGCTACTGCTGGATACGAAGAACAGGCGCCTGGGCGTCTGCCGGTGCTCTGCCAGCCAGCTCAGTACATGGCGCAAGCCGTCGACATAGGCAGCTTGATAGCCCGGCTCGTCGTGTTGCGTGGCGGCCACGCAATACAGCAGGTAATCCACGGGCTCGCGTGGCCAGGCCTCGGGACACTGCGCCTGGTGCAGGTCGGCAGCGACGCCGAGCACACCGTCAGGCAACTGCTCGATGTGCCGACGCAGACCGTGCACGCGCCAGTTCGATGCCAGCAGGCGGCGTGCGACGCGGCTGCCGATATCGCCGCAACCGGCGATCAATACAGTGGGTGAAGTCATGCGCAAGGCTCCTGAAAGTCAGGCACCGAGCCTACCCTTAGCCGAGGTTTTGCGGCCAGCGGTATTAAATAAGTTACATTATTACTTTTGCTAACAAGAATTACTTGCAATAATACCGCCCCAATCTGTTCTCGGTCTTTCGCGAGGCCTTGAAGAACGTGCCCCCCTTTTCTTTCTCTTCTCAGGTCCGGCCAGCATGATTCGCAAACACCCTTCCGCTTCGCCAAGCCAGCCACGCGCGTGGAGTGCCATTGCAGCGTTGCTGCTGGGCCTGGCCATCGCTCCGCTGACATTCGCCGACGCCACTGCGCCGAGCAATGCACCTGCCAGTAACGCGACTGCAGCGCCTGCGCAAGCCGCACCGGCATCGCAGCCCGCCGCCACACCTGCACCGAGCGCCGAGCAACCCGCGCCGGCCGAGCAGGCGCTGGTCGAAGACACCACCTTGGGCATGGGCCACGACCTGTCGCCGTGGGGCATGTACCAGAACGCGGACATCGTGGTGAAGGCCGTGATGATCGGTCTGGCCATCGCCTCGATCATCACCTGGACCATCTGGATCGCCAAGGGCTTCGAGCTGCTGGGCGCCAAGCGTCGCCTCAAGGGTGAAATCGCCGCGCTGAAGAAAGCCGCCACCCTCAAGCAGGCGAGCGAAACCGCGTCGCGCAAAGGCACCCTGGCCAACCTGCTGGTACACGATGCCCTCGAAGAGATGCACCTGTCGGCCAACGCGCGCGAACGTGAAGGCATCAAGGAGCGGGTCAGCTTCCGTCTCGAGCGTCTGGTCGCCGCCTGCGGTCGCAACATGAGCATGGGCACCGGCGTGCTGGCCACCATCGGTTCCACCGCGCCCTTCGTTGGCCTGTTCGGCACCGTGTGGGGCATCATGAACAGCTTCATCGGCATCGCCAAGACCCAGACCACCAACCTCGCCGTCGTCGCACCCGGCATCGCCGAAGCCCTGCTTGCCACCGCACTGGGCCTGGTCGCGGCCATCCCGGCAGTGGTCATCTACAACGTCTTCGCCCGCTCCATCGCCGGCTACAAGGCGCAGGTCTCGGACGCTTCGGCACAGGTGCTGCTGCTGGTCAGCCGTGACCTCGATCACCAGCCAGGCGAGCGCGCAGCTCAGCCGCAGATGGTCAAGGTGGGCTGACCTATGGGCCTGCACCTGAACGAAGGCGGCGACGACCTCGCCGAGAACCATGAAATCAACGTGACGCCGTTCATCGACGTCATGCTGGTGCTGCTGATCATCTTCATGGTCGCAGCCCCCCTGGCGACGGTGGACATCAAGGTCGACCTGCCCGCCTCGACCGCCAAGCCGGCGCCGCGGCCCGAAAAGCCGGTGTTCCTCAGCGTCAAGGCCGACCAGAACCTGTACGTGGGCGACGACAGGGTCGAGCGCACGCAGCTGGGCCAGATCCTCGACGCCAAGACCCACGGCAACAAGGACACGACCATCTTTTTCCAGGCCGACAAGGGCGTGGATTACGGCGACCTGATGGAAGTGATGAATACCCTGCGCGGCGCGGGCTACCTGAAGGTAGGCCTGGTCGGCCTCGAGACGGCAGCCAAGCAATGATCACGACGCGCCAGAAAACGACGCGTTATGTTGCCAGCCTGGCGGTCGTCCTCGGCGTGCACGCTGCGGCCATCGTGGTTGCCCTGAACTGGCCCGCGCCGCAGCCCATCGAGCTGCCGCCGCAGGCCATGATGGTGGAGATGGCGCCGCTGCCCGAACCTGCGCCACCTCCGCCGCCGCAGGTCGTCACGCCGCCGCCACCGCCCGAGCCGGTGGTCGAGGACCCATTGCCCAAGCTGGCCGAAGCGCCCAAGCCGACCATCTCGGTGCCCAAGCCGACGCCGCCCAAGCCCAAGCCCAAACCGCAGCCGCCCAAGGT
>JAQZAY010000272.1 GCA_029239415.1 Pseudomonas sp.
GGCGGCTCATGGGGTGGGTTCCTGATTCAGTTGCTGCTCGTACCAGAACTTGCGCCGCAGCAGCTCTGCCGGATTGTCGGGAATCTCGCGCAACCATTGCTCGAGGGCCTGGCGCTGTTCGGCATCCAGGGCCGTGTCGGCGGGACGTGGGGGCGGTTGCAGGGTGTCGTCTGCAGCGGAAGGCTGGTCGGGGCCCGTGTCGGCCTGGGGATCGCCCGTGGCCGTGGCTTGCCGGTTGGCCGGGTCGCCTTCGGCAGGCGTCGCCTCGGCGGCATCGCTGGGCGAACCGCTGTTGCCCAGGTTGTCACGGTCCGGGGGCGTATGCTGCTGCGCCGCCTGAGCGTCGGCCTGGACCTGGGCGTCGCGGGCCTGGAGCGCCTCTTGCACCATGGCCTGGTTGCTCAGTGCCGCCGGCAGGTCCGGTTGCAGCTCCAATGCCTGATCGTAGGCATCGAGCGCGCCCTCCAGGTCACCCGCACGGGCCAGTGCGTTGCCGCGGTTGTAGTGAGCCTGTGCCGTCTGCCCCTTGGCGAACTCACGCGCGGCGCCAGCGAAGTCACCGGCCCGGTACAAGGCCACACCGCGCCAGGCCGGGTCACGGAAATGCCGTGCGGCTTCGCCGGGACGACCGGCCTCCAGCAGGTGCTGGCCTTGCTGGTCCGGACGCGCCCAGAGGTCATCGAAACCGAAGGCGTGGCTGGGTTGGGGCAGGGCCAGCAGCAGCGGCAGGCAGAACAACCAGCCGCGCCGACCGGCACAGGCCATCAACCCCAGCAGCGGCAGCAGCAACCAGTGACCCTGGTCGGCCCAGCTGTCGAGCTGGAGCAGCTGACCTTCGCTGTGCAGGGCACGAGGGTCGTCGAACAACCCCAGGCCGCGCAGGTCCAGGTCGTCGATGCGCGCATGCCGGTAGCGCCCGCCGGTGGCGTTGACGAACGCCTTCAGGCTCCGGCCGTCCAGGCGTGGTACGAGAATCGCGCCCTGGGCATCCTTGAGGTACTCGCCATTGGCCTGGCGCACTGGCGCACCGGCGCTGCTGCCGATGCCCAGCATCAGCAGGCTCGGGCCTTGACGCCCCAGGGCGCGCAGGATGCCGCGACGCTCGTGGTCATCGAGGGAGGAGCCGACCAGCAGCAGCCGTCCTTGCCCGAGCCCGCTCTGCGCCAGCAGCGCCAGCCCCTTGCGCACTGCCAGGTCGGCCCGCTGCCCGGCCTGCGGCATGATCGACGGGTCGACCGCCTCGAGCAGGTTGCGCGTCGTGGCCACGTCGTCGGACAGCGGCACCAGCACGTGCGCGCTGCCGGCGTAGACGATCAGCGCAGTCTGGCTGTCACGGCGATGCTCGAGTACGTCGAGGATCTTGCGCCGGGCCTGTTGCAGACGATTGGGCGCGGTGTCTTCGGCGAGCATCTGCGGCGTCAGTTCGAGCAGGATCACCAGCGGGTCGGCCGGACGCTGATGGGTGTCTTCCACACGTTGCCAGCTGGGCCCGAGCAGGGCCAGCAGGGTCAGCAGCCAGGCCAGGCCCAGCACCACCCAGGGCAGTTTGCTGGTGCTGCCATCGCCGCCGCCGAGCAGCACGGCATGGAAACGCGCCGGCACGATCATCTGCCAGCGACCGGCACGCTTGCGTCGGTGCCACAGCTTGACCAGCAGCCAGACGAGCGCCGGCAGCGCCAATAACCACAGCGGACGCAGCCATTGCGGCCAGACCTCGATCATGGGCGTTTCCTCGTGACCAGGCGTGCGTAGGCACGGGCCAACGGCGCAGGCAGGCGACCCTGGCGCAGCAGGCGTTGCAGCAGCGGCTCGGGCCACAGGCTGCTGCCGACCAGCAGTACGCTCAACAGCAACGCCAATGCCAGAGGCCAGGCATACAGAGGCTTGGCCACCCGAGTCTGGGTTGGTTGCTGGGCCACGGGTTCGAGACGATCGAGAGTCTCGCCGATCGCATCGAGTTCGACGCCATCGTGGGCCCGGAAGTAACTGCCCTGGGTCAGCGTGGCGATTTCACGCAAGGTGGCTTCGTCCAGGTCCAGGCTCGGGTTCAGCCCGATCAGGCCGGGCTGACCGGTGGTTTCAGGGTTGGCGCCGATACCGATGGTGTAGATGCGCACGCCTTCCTGGGCCGCCAGGCGCGCAGCGGTCAATGGGTGGATCTGGCCCCCGTTGTTGGCGCCGTCGGTGATCAAGATCAGCACCCGGCTGGTCGCAGGACGCTCGCGCAAGCGCTTGACCGCCAGGCCGATGGCGTCGCCGATGGCCGTGTTCTTGCCCGCGATACCGATCCGTGCCTCATCCAGAAACGCTCGCACGGTCCGTCGATCGAAGGTCAAGGGCGCTTGCAGGTAAGCCTGGCTGCCGAACAGGATCAAGCCGACGCGATCGCCTTCACGGTCCTGGAGAAAATCGCCCAGCAGTGCCTTGACCAGGTCCAGGCGACTGACGTCTTCGTCCTGCCACTGCATGTCGGGGAAATCCATCGAACCGGACACATCGACGGCCACTAGCAGGTCGCGGCCGCTGGCGGCCACCGGGACCGGTTCGCCCAGCCACTGGGGCCGCGCCGTGGCCAGCAGCACCAGCAGCCAGATGATCACGAACGGCGCCTGCTGACGCCAGGTCGGCAGGCTCAGGCGCGCACGACGGCCGGCCAGGCGTTCGAGCTCGGGCAGGAAGCCGACCTTGAGCACCGGCTCACCGCTCTCGGCAGGCGGCAGCAGCCACCGTGCCAGCCAAGGCAGCGGTGCCAGCAGCAGGATCCACGGCCAGGCCAGGTCAAACATGCTTGCGGATCCAGGTATCGACGGCGTTGCCCAACCCGGCGATGGCCTTGTCGTCGAGCTTGCATTCCGGCTTGTAGGCGCCTTCGACCAGGATCATCCAGCGGGTCAGCCCGGCGGCGGGGCAGCGGTTGTCGAGGAAGGCCAGCCATTGGCGACCGTTGAGCGTATGGCTGTTGGCATCCGGGTAGTGGTTACGGCACAGGCGCTTGAGCAGTGCGTTGATCTGCTGCAGCCAGGCGCCGGCCGGCGCGCCGTCGTAGGGGCGCGGCAGGCGCGCCAGCTCGGCGAGCGCTTCCACACGGATCGGGTCAAGAGGCTGCTCGGCCTGCGCGAGCGGGCGTGATGTCAGGCGCCGGACCCGTCTGTGGTACACGCGCCATGCCGTCCACACCAGTACCGGCATCAGCGCCGATAGCACCCACCAGCCTGGTGCAGGTGGCCAGGCGCTGACCGGTGCAGGGTCGATCAGCGGCTGCAATTGCTCCAGTGGGCTCATGGTGCACGCCTCGGACGCTGTTCGGAGAGGTAGTCGCGCAACTGGTCGAGCATCTCGCGCTGTGTACTCAGGGGCATCAGCACCACGCGCAGCTTCTGCGCCAGTGTGTCCCAGCGTTCGACGCGTGCTTCGGCCTGTTGTCGATAGGTCTGGCGCAGGTGCGCGTCGAGGGTGTCGAGCTCCAGCTGAGCCGAGCGCTGGGCGAAGCGCAGCAGGCCGGCGGCAGGAAGCGCATGGTCCAAGGGGTCGGAAATCGGCATCAACAGCAGGTCGCAGTGCCGCGACAGCAGGCTCAGGTGCTGTTCGGCCGCCGGGCTCAGGGCGCGCTCGTCGCAGACCACGATGGCCAGGCTGCCAGGGCGCAACACTTCGCGCGCGCGACGCAGGGCCAGGCCCAGGTTGTCCGGGTGCGGCACGGCTTCGGTGTGCAGCGACTGGTTGACCCGCGCCAGTCGGTTGAGCAGCTGCAACAGGCTCTGCTTGCTGCGGCGCGGCTTGATTTCATAATGCTCGGTGTCACCGAACACCAGGCCGCCGACCCGGTCATTGTGGTCCAGCGCGGCCCAGCCGAACAGCGCCGCCGCCTGGGCGGCCAGGACCGACTTGAAGTTGAGCCCCGAGCTGAAGAACAGCCGTTGGCTCTGCTCGACCAGGATGAAGATGGGCCGTTCGCGCTCTTCATGGAACAGCTTGGTGTGCGGCTCCTGGGTACGCGCCGTGACTCGCCAGTCGATGTTGCGCACGTCATCGCCGGCCTGGTAGACCCGCACCTGGTCGAAGTCCACGCCACGCCCACGCAGTCGCGAATGGTGCAGGCCGACCAGCGGGCTGCGCTGGCCGGCCCGGGCGAACAGCTGGATCTCGCGCACGCGATGGCGCATGTCGATCAGCTCGGCAAGGCCGATGCGGATGCCGGGTTCGGCTGGCGGTGAGGTGGGCATGGGCTCAGGCGACGGCCACGACGTCGAGGATGCGCTGTACCACGCGGTCCTGATCGACACCGGCCGCCTCGGCCTCGAAAGACAGGATGACGCGGTGGCGCAAGACGTCGAACAGCACCGCCTGAATGTCCTCGGGGCTGACGAAATCGCGCCCGGCCAGCCAGGCATGGGCTCGCGCGCACCGGTCCAGGGCAATGGAACCGCGGGGGCTGGCGCCGTAGGCGATCCAGTCGGCCAGGTCGGCATCGAATTTGGCCGGGGTGCGCGTGGCCATGACCAGCTGCACCAGGTACTCCTCCACGGCATCGGCCATGTACAGGCCAAGGATGTCCTTGCGTGCTGCGAAGATCGCCTGCTGGCTGACCCGGCGCTCCGGCTTGGTCTCGCCATTGAGCGCCTCGCCCCGCGCCTGCTGCAGGATGCGGCGCTCGACCGCCGAATCGGGAAAGCCGATCTTCACGTGCATCAGGAAGCGGTCGAGCTGCGCCTCGGGCAATGGGTAGGTGCCTTCCTGCTCGATCGGGTTCTGCGTGGCCATGACCAGAAACAGCGGCGACAGGTCGTAGGTGCTGCGCCCGACGCTGACCTGGCGTTCGGCCATGGCCTCGAGCAGCGCCGATTGCACCTTGGCCGGCGCACGGTTGATTTCGTCGGCCAGTACCAGGTTGTGAAAGATCGGCCCTTGCTGGAACACGAAGCTGCCGGTTTCCGGCCGATAGATCTCGGTGCCGGTGATGTCGGCCGGCAGCAGGTCGGGGGTGAACTGGATGCGGTGGAACTGCGCCTCGACGCCTTCGGCCAGTTCCTTGATCGCCTTGGTCTTGGCCAACCCCGGTGCCCCTTCGACCAGCATGTGGCCGTCGGCCAGCAACACGATCAGGAGGCGCTCGACGAGCTTTTCCTGACCGAGGATCTGGGTGGAAAGAAAGGTGCGCAGCGCCACGAGCGCTTCACGGTGTTCCATCGTCGAGACTTCCTGG
>JAQZAY010000273.1 GCA_029239415.1 Pseudomonas sp.
GGTGCAACCGAGGAAGAAACGGGCACCGCGCTGGCCGGGTGCTTGGCGTTCATGGGAATGGACCGGCAATGAATTCAGCCTTCAGCCTAGGCGCAGGATTGCCCAGCGTCTAATCGCTATTACCGATGCGACGATAGACCGCATTGATCATGGCGTGTCAAAGAGCTTGAAGCAGGCTTCGGCCAGCGCGGAGCGTGGCGCCGCACGACGCATAATCAGCCCCAGTGGCGCCAGGGTATGGGCGTCTGCGATGGGTTGCAGGCGCAAGTGCTCGGTCAGACCTTCGAGCCCGCTGTCCAGCGGCATGATTGCGCAGCACAGGCCACCATGGACGGCCTGGATCAACTGATGGACGGCATCGGTCTGCAGTAGGGGTTGCGGTGCAAGCCCGCGCGAGTGGAAATTATGGTCGATGGATTGGCGAAAGTGCATGCCAGCGGTAAGCATGCCCAAGGGCAGTTCGGTGAGGGCTTCCCAGCTCAGCGCTTGCTCGCCGAAATCGTAGTGGCGCTGATCGAACAACAGGCCCATGCGCGTTTCACCCAGCGCCCGCGATTCGAAGCGTTCTTGGTCCAACCGTTCGAGAAACGAGACGCCCAGGTCGATGCGGTTGCTCGCTAGTTGTTCGAGGATCTGCTCGGAGCTGAGCGAGCTGAGTTCGAAGCGCAGGTTGGGGTGCTCGCCGTGCAGGGTGTGCAGCAGCGGCACCGGGTCGAAACTGGACAGTGGCACCACACCCAGACGCAGCGTCCCGACCAGGTGGCCGCGGCACGCCGCCGCTTCGGCCTGCAGGCCATCGTAGGCGGCCAGGACGGTACGCGCCCAGGCCAGCACGCGCTCGCCGGGCGCGGTGAAACCTTCGAAGCGCTGGCCGCGCTTCACCAACGGCAAGTCGAGTTCTTCTTCAAGGTTGCGCAGGCGCATCGAGAGGGTCGGCTGGGTGATGTGACAGCGCGCTGCGGCCTGGCCGAAGTGCCGCGTTTCATCCAACGCGATGAGGAATTTGAGTTGCTTGATGTCCATGCTCGCTCCTGGGTTGGCGATGCGCAGTATAGCGACACGCGCTGGCGGTAGGTCCCTGGCCAGCCGGGCGGGTCACAAACCCGCGATGAGCTCGCGGTAGTCACCCACCGCCGCGAACTCCTCGGTGTCCTTGGCGCCCTTGCGGCTGTCGGGCTCGCTGACCGCCAGCAGGTGCTTGATCCCGTAGGCCCGGGCGCTGCGCAGCACGGGCAGGGTGTCATCGATGAACAGGCTGCGCGCCGGGTCGAAGCCGATGTCGGCCTGCAGGGCGTCCCAGAACTGCGCGTTTTCCTTGGGGTAGCCGTAGTCGTGGGAGCTGATCATCCGCTCGAAATAGGGCGCCAGCTCGATGCGCTCCAGTTTCAGCGACAGCGAGTCGCGGTGGGCGTTGGTGATCATGATCACGCGCTTGCCGGCCTGCTTGATGGCGGCCAGGAACGTGTCTGCGTCGGGCCGCAGGGCAATCAGCTCGGCGGTTTCGCGTTTGAGCTCGCGCACCGGGATATTCAGCTCGCGGGTCCAGAAATCCAGGCAGTACCAGTTCAGCTTGCCGGCGTTGTCGGTGAACAGCGGTTGCAGCTCCAACTGCGCCATCGCCAGACTGACCCCGTGCACCTGCGCATAGCGTTGCGGCAGATGCTCCAGCCAGAAGTGGTTGTCGTAATGCAGGTCGAGCAGGGTGCCGTCCATGTCCAGCAGGACGGTGTCGATGGTGCTCCAGGCGAGGCAAGGCATAGCGAAGATTCTCGGGCAGTGGTGGATCAAGGGTGGCCTGCCGCAGGCCAAGCCACGGTATAGTAACCCGTTCACGTCCAGGAGCTGCCCGATGCGCCAGAAACCCGAAGTCCTCGCCCGCGAAATCGTTGCCAGCAGTCGCCTGTTCCGTGTCGAGGAAGTGCAGTTGCGCTTCTCCAATGGCGTGGAGCGCACCTACGAGCGTCTGGTGGGCCGCGGCAATGGTTACGGTGCGGTGATGATCGTGGCGATGGCCGATGCCGAGCATGCCCTGCTGGTCGAGGAATATTGCGGCGGGACCGATGCTTATGAACTGTCGTTGCCCAAGGGTTTGATCGAGCCGGGCGAAGACGTGTTGGCGGCCGCCGACCGCGAGCTCAAGGAGGAGGCCGGATTCGGCGCACGTGAACTGGAGCACCTCACCGAACTGTCGCTGTCGCCTGGGTACATGAGCCAGAAGATCCAGGTCGTGCTGGCGCAGGGGCTGTACGAGGAGCGGCTCGAGGGCGATGAGCCGGAGCCTATGCGCGTCGAACGGGTCAACCTGCGTGACCTGTCCGGCCTGGCCCAGCATCCGCAGTTCTCCGAAGGCCGCGCATTGGCCGCCCTGTACCTGGCGCGTGACCTGTTGATCCAGCGCGGAGTGTTCAGCCTGTGAGCGACGTCGAACGTCTGTTGCCCGAAATCGTGGCGCTGGCCCATCAGGCCGGCGCGGCAATCCTGCCGTTCTGGCGGGCCGATGTGCAGGTCATGGCCAAGGCCGACGAGTCGCCGGTGACTGCCGCCGATCTGGCGGCGCATCAGATCATCGTCGACGGGTTGACGGCGCTGGCGCCCGATATCCCGATCCTGTCCGAAGAAGATGCGGACATCGCCCTCGCGGTGCGTGAACGCTGGACCCGCTGGTGGCTGGTCGATCCGCTGGACGGCACCAAGGAGTTCATCAACGGCAGCGAAGAATTCACCGTCAACATCGCGTTGATCGAGAACGGTCGGGTGGTGTTCGGCGTGGTCACCGTGCCGACAACGGGCAGTGCCTACTATGGCGGTGCCGGGCTGGGTGCCTGGCATGCAGCGGGCGGAGAACCGGCCCAACCGATCGGCGTACGCAGTGTGCCTGCGCCCGGCAGCGCGTTTACCGTGGTCGCCAGTCGGCGACATTCCAGCCCCGAACAGGAGCACCTGCTGGCCGGTCTGAGCACCGTGGTGGGCCCGCTGGAGCTGGTCAGTGTCGGCAGTTCGCTGAAGTTCTGCCTGTTGGCCGAAGGCGCCGCCGATTGCTATCCGCGCCTGGCGCCAACCTCGCAGTGGGACACCGCTGCGGCCCAGGGCGTGCTCGAAGGCGCGGGTGGCGAAGTGTTGCAGATCGACGGACAGCCGTTTGTCTATGCGGCCCGCGAGTCACTGCTCAATCCGTCGTTCCTGGCGCTGCCCAGCAATGTGCCCTGGCGTCAGTCGCTGGTTACGCTGGCGCAGGCGGGGTGTGGGCAACCACCACATACTGACCGCTGAACGTTACCGCACAGCGCTCGCCATCCAGCACCTGGGTCTGCAGTTGCAGGCGCGCCCGGCCATGGCGTCGGTAGGTCTTGAGAAAGCGCTGCCAAAGAGCCTCGTCGATGTTTTCGCACACGGCTAAGGCGTCGCCGGCCACCGGCAGGGGATAGTCGATCTGACCCTGCTGGATGACGATATGGCCACCGCTCAGGCCGGCCTCGCCCAGGCGCAGGTGCAGCCAACCCCAGCCCGCCAGCACGGCGGCACAGTACAGGCTGCCGCCGAACATCGTGTTCTTGTGGTTGACGTTCGGTGCCAGCGGCACATGCAGGCGCAGGCAATGGTTGTCCCAGGCCCGCACGCGCAGGCCCATGTCGCCGGTCAGCGGAATGTCGTGATGCAGCAGCCGCTCGAGGGCCTGGATTTCACTCATGTTCCTCGCCTCCACCAAAGCTCAGGCCGTGCTTGCGCAGCTTGTCGTGCAAGGTCTTGCGGGGGATGCCGAGGGCTTCGGCCAGACTGCGAACGGAGGTGTGCGAGCGGCTCATTTCGGCCGCGATCAAGGCGCGTTCGAAATGCTCGACCTGGTCGCTGAGCCCGCCCGTGACCGTGCGGGTCATCTCCACCGGGCCGGGCTCGCCGTTGTCCAGCGCCAGTTCCAGGCCCAGGGCGAAGCGCTCGGCAGCGTTCTGCAGTTCGCGCACGTTGCCCGGCCAGCTGTGTCGCAACAACAACGCGCGTTGCGCTGCGGAGAGTTCGTTGGCCAGCACGCCGTGGCGTTCGGCCGCGGCATCGGCGTAGTACTGGAACAGCATCAGCACGTCTTCGCCCCGCTCGCGCAGTGGCGGGATGCGTAGCGAGGCGACATTGAGGCGGTAATACAGGTCGGCGCGGAAGCGTCCCTGATCGGCGGCCTGGCGCAGGTCTTCCTTGGTCGCGGCGATCACCCGGATATCCAGGCGGATCTGCTGGTTGCCCCCCAGGCGCTCGACCATCCGTTCCTGCAGCAGGCGCAGCAGCTTGACCTGTACGTCCAGGCTCATGCTTTCGATTTCGTCGAGGAACAGGGTGCCGCCGTTGGCGAACTCGAACTTGCCGATGCGGCGTTTCTGCGCGCCGGTGAAGGCGCCGGGCTCATGGCCGAACAGCTCGCTTTCCACCACCGATTCGGCGAGGGCGCCGGCGTTGATCGCCACGAAAGGGCCGTTGCGGCGGCTGGAGAGGTCGTGCAGGGCGCGCGCCACGACCTCCTTGCCGGCGCCGGTTTCACCCAAGATCAGCACGTCGGCGCGGGTCCCGGCCAGCGCGCCGATCTGCTCGCGCAGGCGTGCCATGGAGGCCGACTGGCCGACCAGTCGCGTACTCAATTGCTGCCGATCGCTCAGAGCCATGCGCAGGCTGCGGTTGTCCAGCACCAGGCGGCGTACGGCCAAGCCGCGGCGTACGCTGTCGAGCAGCGCGTCGCTGGCGAACGGTTTTTCGAGGAAGTCGTAGGCCCCGGCGCGCATGGCCTGCACGGCCAGCGGCACGTCGCCGTGCCCGGTGATCAGCAGGACCGGCAGTTCGGTATCGCGGGCATGCAGTTGTTCGAGCAATTGCAGGCCGTCGATGCCCGGCATGCGGATATCGCTGACCACCACGCCAGGCCAGTCGCGCTCGATGCGCGCGGACAGGCCCTGGGCATCGGCCAGGGCCAGCACCTTGAGGCCGGCCAGGTCCAGGGTCTGGCTCAAGGCCTGACGCAGATGGGGGTCGTCGTCGATCAGCACGACCTGGATCTTGCTGTCGATGGCGCTGTCGCTGGTCATGCCGATGGGTCCTCAGGGGCTTGCAGGCTGACGCCCGGCTCTCCAGCGCGTAAACGCAGGATCAGCAGGGCGCCGCCTTGGGGATGGTTGGACAGCAGCAGTTCGCCGCCCAGTGCGCGCATCA
>JAQZAY010000274.1 GCA_029239415.1 Pseudomonas sp.
CCCCACCATATGCCCCAGGTAGGCAATCAACGCATCGAGCTCGGTATCACTCAGCACCTCGGCCCCAAACCCCGGCATCTTCGCCTGCGGCCACTGCCGCAGGCTCTGTGGATCGCGGATGAACCTGCGCAGATACCCCGGCTGGAAGTACTCGGTCGGGTTGTGCGGCACATTCAGGTCCGGCCCAAGCTGGGCATCCCCCGCACCATTGAGCCGGTGACACGCCAGGCAGTTCTGCTGGAACAACGCAAATCCCTCGCGAACCGGGTCGTCCTTGGTCAATCCGGGTGCCGGCAGCAGCGCGGGAAAGCGCTCCGCCACCGCGGCTAGCCGCCGAATACCGGCAATCTGGAATGGCCACTGTTCCGGGCGTATGCCGCTGGCCTGTGGATCGGTCCAGACCAGATAGAAGGGCCCGGCACTCGGCTTGCCCTTGCCCAGCGCGGGCCAGGGGCGGGCGGGGTCTTCGACGGCCAGCCAGGCGCGCGCCGGGGCGGGCTGCAGCAAGGGGCCTGCCGGCATCTCGGCGGCAAAGCCATCGAGCGCCACCGCCTGCAGGTGCTCGCTGGCGCCGACGCCTTCGAGCAGGGCCGCCAAGGGCACGGCGCGGTAGTGCATTGGCCGCTTGTAGGTGACGTCGTGGGCTATGCTGATGTCCTGGGCCTGCGGATGGGCAAGCAAGGCCTCGCTCTGCCACTGGCGAGTGGCAGAGCCAAGGTCGAGCGTCAACTGCGCCGCCAGTACAGGCAGGCCGCTGAAGAAGGCCAGCAGAGCAAGGCAACTGCGCCAGAAGCGCGTCAACCGAACAGCCGCGTCAGGTTCGGCAAGATGAGCAATACCGTGGTGGCGAACAATATGAGTCCGGCCTGGCGAAATTTCGATTGTCTGAACATGGCAAACCGCCTATTTGTTGTTATTCCTGAAGGCTGCTGGCTCCTTGTCGGAGCGGGTCTTGCAGTCGGCGCCCCCTGACGCGTGACTGCGTGCCTCTCCTGTGGATATAAACCACTCGGCAGGACGTTGTTACCCATTCCTGAGAACCATTTGTTATATAAGCCTTCAAATCGATTGTTTTTCAGCCATGAACCCCTGCGGTCATCGCTGCTCATCCCCTGACTAGAGAGCTGCGGGGACGGTCATTGTCCACCATTCGTCAAGCTACCGTTCGTCAGAGCATCTTGCTTGCTTGTAGCGCCTATTCGCGGCAGGCTTTACAGAATGATCCCGTCAATGTCGTTCAGGACTATTTCTATGTCGTTACGCATTTGCATCCTGGAAACCGATGTCCTGCGACCTGAGCTGGTCGAGCAGTACCAGGGCTACGGAAGGATGTTCGAGCAACTGTTTTCGCGCCAGCCGATTGCCGCCGAGTTCCGCGTCTACAACGTGATGAATGGTGAGTATCCCGGCGTGGACGAGGTTTTCGATGCCTATCTAGTGACTGGCAGCAAGGCGGATTCGTTCGGTTCGGATCCTTGGATCGAGACCCTCAAGGCCTACTTGCTCGATCGCTACGCGCGTGGCGACAAGTTGCTGGGCGTGTGCTTCGGCCATCAGTTGCTGGCGCTGCTGCTGGGCGGCAAGACCGAACGCGCCAGCCAGGGCTGGGGCGTGGGGGTGCATCGCTACACGCTGGCGGCCCATGCGCCGTGGATGGATTCGAACGTCACCGAGCTGACCTTGCTGATCAGCCACCAGGACCAGGTGACTTCGCTGCCAGAAGAGGCAACGGTGATTGCCTCCAGTGACTTCTGCCCGTTCGCGGCGTATCACATCCGCGACCAGGTGCTGTGTTTCCAGGGGCACCCCGAGTTCGTGCACGATTACTCGCGGGCGTTGCTCGATGCGCGGCAGGAGCACCTGGGGGACGAGGTGTACCAGCGGGCGCTGGCGAGCCTTTCCCAGGGGCACCAGGGAGACCTGGTCGGGGAGTGGATGCTGCGGTTCGTCGGGCATCCGGGCAAGGCGTCATAGCCATCCGGAGCGCTTGAAGCTGGCGAACAGCGCCGTGCAGCCGGTCGCGATCACTCCCAGCACCACGAAGTAGCCGTAGTGCCAGCTCAATTCCGGCATGTTCTCGAAATTCATCCCGTAGATCCCGGCCACCGCCGTGGGAAACGCCAGGATCGCCGCCCAGGCGGCGAACTTGCGTTGCAGGATGCTCTGGCGCGAAGATTCCAGCAGCATGCCGATCTCGATGGTCTGGCTGGCGATGTCGCGAATGCTCGACAGGTCTTCCATCTGCCGCGTGACGTGGATCTGCACGTCGCGAAAATACGGGCGCATGTTCTTGTCGATGAACGGGAAGCTCAGGCGCTGCAGCTCCTCGCTGATCTCCACCAACGGCGCCACATGCCGGCGCAGGCGCAGGATGTCGCGGCGCAGGCCGTGCAGGCGCTGGATGTCTTCTTCCTTGAGCGAGGCGCCGAGCACGCTCTGTTCGAGCTCCTCGATCTCGCCGTGGATGGCCTCGCTGACCGGCTGGTAGTTCTCGGTGACGAAATCGAGCAGGGCATACAGCACGAAGTCCTCGCCGTGCTCGAGCAGCAGCGGGCGAGCCTCGCAGCGTTGGCGCACCAGGGCGTAGGACTTGGAGTGGCCGTTGCGGCAGGTGATCACATAGCCGTTGCCGGCAAAGATGTGGGTCTCGATGAACTCCAGGCGACCCTCCTGGCGCACGGGCGAATAGGTGACGATGAACAGCGCGTCACCGAAGGTCTCGAGCTTGGGCCGGCTGTGTTTTTCCAGCGCATCCTCGATCGCCAGTTCGTGCAGGTTGAACTGGCGCTGCAGGGTGGCCAGTTCTTCTGCATTGGGCGCCTCGAGGCCGATCCAGACGAAGTGCCCGGGCTTGCGCGCCCACTGGCTGCCTTCTTCGATGCTGATGTTGGTGATTTTCCTGCCGGCGCTGTAGACCGCCGCCGCGACGACTCGACCCATGGCTTGCTGCTTCCTTGGTGGATTGCACCTACAGCTTGGTCGGTGACGGCCGCCAGGGCAACCGTCCAGATGCGCGGCGCTGCGTCTAACCCATGTATTGCTGGTCCTGGGCGATAGCCGCCTCCAGGTTGTCCAGCAGCGCCTGGCGCACCTTGAGCTTGGTGTTCCTGTGGGCCAGCATGTTGATCTTCTTCAGCTCGCGCGCGGCAGACAGTGCGGCTTCCTGCAGTTGCTCGGCCGGGACCACCTTGTCGAGGAAGCCCGCGTCCATCGCGCCCTGCGGGTCGAAGGCCTCGGCGTTGATCACCGCGCGGTGGAATGCCGAGCGGCGCAGGCGGTCGCGGGCCAGCTCGATGCCGGCCTGGTGCATGGTCATGCCGATCTGCACCTCGTTCAGGCAGATCTTGTAGGGGCCCTCGACGCCGATGCGGTAGTCGGCCGACAGCAGCAGGAACGCGCCCTTGGCCACCGCGTTGCCCGGGCAGGCGACCACGATGGGGAAGGGGTGCGAGAGCATCCGTCGGGCCAGGGTGGACCCGGCGGTGACCAGCGCGACCGCTTCCTTGGGCCCCGAGGTCATCACCTTGAGGTCGTAGCCGCCGGACAGGATGCCCGGCTGGCCGGTGACGATCACCACGGCGCGCTCCTGCTCGGCGCGGTCCAGGGCTGCATTGAACGCGATGATGACCTCGGGCGAGAGGGCGTTGACCTTGCCGTTGTTCAAGGTAAGGGTCGCGATGCCGTCTTCGGCGTGGTAGGTGATGAGCTCGCTCATGACAGGTTCCTTTGGGTGGCGTGGTGCAGACGTTACTGAGGCCGTGGACTCAGGTAAAGCACCCAGCCGAAGCGCTTGGTAGTTTGGCATCTTTGCCACGTCGGCTTAAGCGCATGAAAATTCTGAAAAAAAGCTTTGCCATCTGCAAGGCTTTCGACTACATTAGCGCGCCTCGACAGGATGAAAGGCTTGGCGAGAGACGGTGAAGGGTCCGAGGGGCTGAAGGAGCACGCCTGGAACGTGTGTATACAGGAAACTGTATCAAGGGTTCGAATCCCTTCTTCACCGCCATATTCGAAAGCCCCCGTACCGAAAGGTGCGGGGGTTTTTTTGTGGTGCGTGTTTTACTGATTGCTGCGGTGGCAGGCCTGAGCCCTGGCAGCCGGCGTCAGAAGCTCACCTGCGCCGACACCCGCGCGGTCCGGGGCGCGCCCTGGAACAGGTAGTTGTCTCCCAGGTACTCGCCCACGTCCCGCCAGTAGCGCTTGTCCGTCACGTTGTCCACCGTCAGCCGCAACACCGTGTCAAGCCCGGCGACGCGCGTGCGGTAGCGGCTGCCGAGGTCGAACACGGCATATCCCCCCGCCTGCACGCTGCCGGCCTGGTCGGCCTGCTTGCTGGCGCTGTAGCGAGCCCCGGCGAGCAGGGCCAGGCCTGGGATCGGCAGCTGGTAGTCGGCCTGCACGGCCGCGCGCAGGTTCGGCACGTTGAGCGCCTGGTGGCCCTCGTAGGCCTCGGTGCCGCTGCCCTTGACCCGGGCGCGGATGGCCGCGGCGCTGGCGTGCACCTGCAGGCGCGAGGTGACCCAGCCGCTGGCGCCCAGCTCCAGCCCGGTGTTCTTCTGCTGACCCTGCTGCACGTAGGTGAACGCGCCGTCGCCATCAGGCCGCGCATACTGGTACGCCTGGCGAATCTGGAACAGCGCCGCGCTCAGGCTCAGGCCCTGCCAGTCCTGCTTGATGCCCAGTTCCAGCTGGCGCGACAGGGTCGGGGCGAGGATCTCGGCGGCGTTGCGGGCGAACCAGGGTGCCGTGCCGCCCGCCGACAGGCCCTTGCTGTAGCTGGCATACACTGTCGTGTCCTCGCGCGGCTTGTAGATCAGCGCGGCATTGGGCAGCAGCTGGTACTGGCGGGTATGGCGGCCCGCGCTGCCCTCTTCACCCCAAGTGCGTTCGTCCAGCCGCACTTCACAGGCACCCAGCACGGTCTGCCAATGTTCGCCGAGGCTGATGCGGTCACTGAAGAACAGGCCGTACTGGCGGCTGTCCAGGCGGCGGGTGCTGGAGCCGACGGGTGCGTCGGACGGCGGGGCATACGGGGCGTCGTCGGCGATGTTGCCGGAGCCGACGAGGACGTTGTAGTAGGGGCGCAGGTCCAGGGTCCGGCGTTGCGCGCTG
>JAQZAY010000013.1 GCA_029239415.1 Pseudomonas sp.
CTGGATGAACAGCACGAACTTGTCGTACAGCCAGCCGGCGCGCTCGGCGATCTCGCGGGCGTTCTGGGTCTGGCGCTCCTGCTTCCACAGGCTGTCGATCACCCGCAGGGTGGCCAGCAGCGTGGTCGGGCTGACGATGATGATCTGCCGGTCGAACGCTTCCTGGAACAGGTTCGGCTCGGCTTGCAGGGCGGCCGAAAACGCTGCCTCGATCGGCACGAAGAGCAACACGAAATCCAGGCTGTGCAGGCCATCGAGGCGACTGTAGTCCTTGCCGGAAAGCCCCTTGACATGGTTGCGCAGCGATAGCACGTGCTGCTTGAGCGCCGCCTGGCCGGCCTGGCCGTCGGTGTCGCTGACAAACTGCTGATAGGCCGTGAGACTGACCTTGGCGTCGACCACCACCTGCTTGCCGCCCGGCATCATGATCAGTACATCGGGCTGGAAGCGCTCGCCATCGGCGCTCTTGAGGCTGACCTGGGTCTGGTACTCGCGCCCCTTTTCCAGGCCCGCGTGCTCGAGCACCCGCTCAAGAATCAGTTCGCCCCAGTTGCCCTGGGTCTTCTGGCCCTTGAGGGCCTGGGTCAAGTTGGTGGCCTCATCGCTCAGGCGCTGGTTGAGCTGCTGCAGGCGCTCCAGTTCCTTGGCCAGGGAAAAGCGCTCGCGGGCCTCTTGCTGGTAGCTTTCCTCGACGCGTTTCTCGAACGACTGGATACGTTCCTTGAGCGGGTCGAGCAGTTGGCCCAGGTGCTGCTGGCTGGCCTGGGCGAAGCGCTGCTCGCGCTCGTCGAAGATCTTGGTGGCCAGGTCGGAAAACTGCGCGCGCAAGGTGTCGCGTGCCTCCTGCAGGTCCTCGAGGCGCTGCTGGTGGCTTTCCTGCTGTTCGCGCAGCTCGGCGGCCAGGCCCGCGGCCTGCGCTTCCAGGCGACGCAGCTCGGCCTCGCGGGTGGAGCGTTCGAGCTGCCAGGCGTGGGCGGCGTCGCGAGCGTTGTCGCGCTCGATCTGCAGCAGCTCGAGTTCACGGCCTTGGGCGGCCAGGCTGGCTTGCTTGGCGGCGTTGGCTTCGCTGAGGTCGCTGATCTCGTCGCGGCTGGCTTCAAGCTGGGCCTGCAGGCTCTCCTGCGCCAGCTGCGCGCTGCTCAAGCGTTCTTCGATCAGGGCCATCTGGCCATGGCGCAACGCCAACCGCCGCTGCACATGCAACGCCCAGCCCAGGCACGGCAATGCCGCGACTACCATGCCCAGCACGATGCTGGCCAGATCCACCGCCATAGCTACCCCGACAAGTCCTACGAATCATGAGCGCAGCTTATCAGCCTGGCGCTGCCCTGGCCTCACGCCTGCGGCAATTGCCTGAGCAGGCGCCGCGCTTCCTGGGAACCTCTGGCGGCAGCCAGTTCCAGCCAGTAACGCGCCTGGTCGGGCGCATTGACGTGCGGTTGCGCGCACAGCCGGCCGTACTCGAGCTGGGCACGCCGATCGCCCGCACGGGCAGCCTGGCGCAGCAGTTCGTGGCCAATGCGCCGGTCGCGGGCATTGTCGCAGTCCTGGCAGAGCATCTGCCCGAGCCGGCTCTGGGCTACCACCACTCCTTGGCGGGCGGGCTGCTTGAGCAGGCGACCGGCAAAGTGCTTGACGCTAGGCTTGTCACCCAGACGCGGGCTGTCCAGCAGCCAGAGGGCCACCTTCAGCGTGAAGCGCTTGGGTTCGGGCAATGGCGTTGGGGCCGAGGAATCAGCGAAATGTTTACCGCGAAATATCATGACTAAAAGCGATGGCAATTCGAGAGGCGCGCCACTCTACTCCTTTTTCCGCCGAATGGCAGGTCGATTTCTTACAGAAAAAATAAAAAAATCATGTTTTTTTCTTGACGATTTTTTCTTCCTGCATGGCTGTCAGTAAACTGCCAGACGGATTGTAGGACAGAGTTGAAAATCCTGGCACGCCCGTACTAGAGCAAGCGTGCGGGACAATCCACAGAAGCTGTGGATAACTCAGTGGACAACCCCCTCCTGGCGACCGCAAACCCCCGTGGAATGGGGCCTAAAGTCAAACTGACGATTTTTTCACCAGCTCGAATTAGTGTTTTTTTTCATTGACTTAAGCGCGTAGCCGAGTCATTGGCGGGTATCCGCCCGTCTGTTTCGAGGGTGTAACAGCCAAGGGGCTTGTGGTGCATACACCCGCAATTACCCGAGCTCAGTGGTTGAAAAGCGGGGTCTCGCCCTGGCCAGGCGGACCCTGCCCCTCTTCACATTACTCCTCCATTGAGAGATACTGCTCGGCTCGACGCGACAACAGCACAAGATGCTTGCCAGGCGTCATCGATTGCTGTAACGTGGCCGCCGTTAGTACCAAGCTTGAAAGTCAATTCAGGCCATAGTGTCCTTACAGCCTCCTGCCTTATCACCGTGCAGCAGCTGTCGAAACCAGGACCGGCCCACTCGATGGTTCCCTCGGCATTCCATACCTGCCCCAGCCAGAACCTCCCGGAAAAATTGATCAGGATCTTCATCCAGAGGCCGAGAACCTTGCCCTGGCTGCATGCCTGCGTTCCCATGTACCTACCAGTCAGCCCAGCGCCACTCTTATTGCGCTCCAACTGGCTGTCCTGTTCCAGACAGGTTCAGCGTCCTGATTAAATTGCGACGCTGCTGGAACGTTTTTATCGTGCACGGCTCGAATCCGTGTCTATTGCAGGAACATCCAATAACTATGACGCACAATCATCATTTCCAGGCTGCGGTTAGCACCTTGTCCCAGGCATTCGCCCCTCTGAACTGCCTGATCTTCGCCCCACGCAAGGGCAGCTTCAGCTTTACCCTGGTCGACGAGCATGGCATTGCCTGCCATACCGAACGCCTGTATCCAGAGCAGTACAAGACGGCCGAGCCGCTGCAGGCCATCATCGATCGCACCCGGCAGTCGCTGACCGCCTGAGTCGTTTTTCGCCAGGCAAGCCTGCCTTGGGAGCGCTGAGCCGGTGCTCCGGCTTGCCTCGCGATATCCCTGAAAGCCTATCGCCATCCTTCCTCACACCCGGTCCTGGTAATTGCCTGAAGGCATATAGGTACCGCGGCGCTTGCTCCAATCGATTTAAAAACAGTCCTTTACACCACGGTTATCACACTACACTTCAACTCAAGCGGCGCATGTCGCTTCCGGCGGGCCTGACCATTCAATTGCTGCCAAGCTCCAGTGCCCGTCGGCCATCTTCAGTTCGAGGCCGCCATGGGTATCGCTGCGAACGAGTTGAGCCAGTACGTGATCCGCCCGACCCTGCTGTATCTGGGCCGGCATTGCCCAAGCGCCGAAGCACTGCTGCTCGGGGTTGCCGCCAGCCAATCGGCGCTGGGATCGGCGTTGCATGACAGGCGCGGGCACGGGCTCTATAGAATCTGTGAGACACGTCACAATTGTCTGTGGGACAAATTCCTTGCCAGGGACCCCGAACTTGCCAGCCTGGTGCGCGGCCTGGCCAGCCAGCATGCCTTTCTCTGCGGTCCGCATCTCGAGCTCACCGTGAATCTGCGCTATGCCACTGCCATTGCGTGGATGCTCATCGAGGAGCAAGGATCGCCCCTGCCCAGGGCCGATGATTTGCTGGGACTGGCACGGATCTGGCGCCAGGCCTTCCATCCGCAGGGCCGCTTGCGCGACTTCACCGATGCGTGGCACGCCTGCATCGATCCACTGGCCCTGCATGCTTGCTGAAGTTTCCTACGAGGGAATCAGAAAGACCTGCCGATATAAGTAAGATTGTCCTACAAAACCGCTCTATCTCCGGGGATTGAGCCTATAGCGCGCCGAGGGAAATGTTGGTAGCGTTCGCTCCGGAGATCCCAAGGAGTTCTAATAATGAAAAAAGTAATGCTCAAATCTTCCCTCGCCGTTGCCGTAACGCTTGCTTCCAGCCAACTGCTCGCCAGCGGTTTCGCGCTCAATGAACAAAGCATCAGCGGCATGGGGGTAGGTTTCGCGGGTCGTTCTTCCGCTGCCGAAGATGCCAGTACCATTTATGGAAACCCTGCCGGCATGTCACGCCTCAAGCGCGAGCAAGTCACCGTGGGCGGTGCCGCCGTCATTGCCAAGACCGACATCAAGGGTGGCAGCAACCTGGGTGGCGAGACCGACGGCGACATGGTTCCGGTCGTCGGCGTGCCCATGGGCTATTACGTAAAGCCCTTGGATGAGCACTGGAGCGTCGGTTTCGGCCTCTACGTACCATTCGGCCTGGTGACCGACTACGGCAGCGACGATGCCGCACGCTACTGGGTCAAGAAAAGCCGTGTCGAAGTCATCACCCTCCAGCCTACCGTCAGCTATGCCTTCAATGACCGGGTGTCGATCGGTTTCGGCCCGACCATCAACCGTATCGAGGGTGAACTGGGTTCCAACCTGATCAACCCCTTCACCCCAGGCCGCAATGACGGTCAAGTGAAGATCAAGGGCGACGACACTGCCGTGGGCTATAACATCGGCCTCCTGGTGCAGGCCACCGACAGGACTCGCCTGGGCCTGACCTACCACTCCATGGTCGACTACAAGCTCGAAGGCAAGACCCGGGTGAGCACCCCATTGATCGGCCCGTTCAACGGCGACAAGTTCGATGCATCTTTGAAGATCAAGACACCGGAATCGGTGGACCTGTCGATCACCCACGAACTGGACGACCAGTGGACGCTCTACGCCGGCAGCACCTGGACCCGCTGGAGCCGTCTGGAAGACATCACCGTTCAGAACGACGTACCGCAGCCACTGGTCGGCTCGGCATTCGAGACCATCAGCGAGGAGCAGAACTGGCACGACACCTGGGCTCACGCCATCGGTGCCACTTACAAGCTGAACAAGCAATGGACGCTGCGCACCGGCTTCACTGTCGACCAGTCGCCGACCAACAACCATGACCGTTCGCCTCGCATCCCGACCGGCGATCGCAAGATATTCAGCGTCGGCGCAGGCTGGAGCCCGACCGATGACATGACCATCGACGTGGCCTACTCCTATCTCTGGGAGGAGGACACCAAGATCAACCTGGCCAGTACAAGCAAAGGCCGTTACCAGGCCAAGTACGAAAACGTCGCCCATGGCGTAGGTGCTTCGCTGACCTACCGTTTCTGACGGATTTGCCTGCATGACGAGAAACCGCCCTTGTGGCGGTTTTTTCGTGCAGGAGCATGGGCCGCCTCCCGAAGGCGTGAGCCGACAGCTCACTTCTGCGAAGCGATCGCCTTCTCGATAGCCGCCTTGAACTCCGGATCATCCGGCTTGGTCAGGCTCGAGAAACTGGCGATGACCTTGCCTCGCCGATCAACCACATACTTGTAGAAATTCCACTTCGGCGCACTGCTCTGATCGGCCAGCTCCTTGAACAAGGGGATGGCATCGTCGCCGCGAACCGGTTGCGCCTTGGTCATGGTGAAGGTGACGCCGTAGTTGGCGTAGCAGACCTTGGCGGTCTTGTCGCTGTCGGCGTCTTCCTGCTTGAAGTCGTTGGAAGGCACGCCGAGCATCTCCAGGCCTTGCTCGCGGTACACCTTGTAGGCGCCTTCGAGACCTTCGAACTGGGGCGCGAAGCCGCAATAGCTGGCGGTGTTGATCACCACCAGCGGCTTGCCGCCAAAGCGCTGGCACAGGTCGACCGACGCCTTGCCGCGCAGTTCCGGCAAGCTGCCCTGCAACAATGCCGGGCAATCCGCCGCCCAGGTCGAAGCGGCGGTGGCGAGGGTCAACAGCGGTATCGACAACCAGCGTGCACGCATCTTGGTTCTCCTGCCTAGGAATCCTTGAACCTGCAGGTTACGCCTAACATACGCCCATGCCCATCTGCATCAACGCCATCCCGCTCTTCTGCCAACCCCACCAGGCGAGTGTCAACAGCGCAAGCATGGCAGGCAGCAGCAGCCAAAGAAGCGCGCAGCGGTTCATGCGGCGTGCGCCTGCAGGCGGGCCACCGGACGCTCGCGTACAGGCCAGTTCAGCGCGGCAGCCAACACACTGAGCAGCACCGAAATCTGCCAGACGAGGTCGTAGTTGCCGGTCTGGTCATATACCACTCCGCCCAACCAGCCGCCAAGGAAAGCGCCCAACTGGTGGAACAGGAAGACGATGCCGCCGAGCATGGACAGGTTGCGCACGCCGAACAGCGTGGCGACGGTGCCGTTGGTCAAGGGCACGGTGGACAGCCACAACAGGCCCATGGCAATGCCGAACAGGTAGGCGCTGACCTCTGTCACTGGAGCGAGCAGGAACAGCACGATGACCACCCCGCGCAGCAGGTACAGGCCGGTCAGCAGCCGCGGCTTGGACATGCGCCCGCCGAGCCAGCCGGCCGTGTAGGTACCGACGATGTTGAACAGTCCGACCAGCGCAAGCACGGTGGTGCCTGTGGTAGCCGGCAGGTGCTGGTCGACCAGGTAGGCCGGCAGGTGGACGCCGATGAACACCACCTGGAATCCGCAGACGAAGAAGCCAAGCGCCAGCAACCAGAAGCCGGGGTGCGAGCAGGCCTCGCGCAGGGCCTCGCCCAAGGTCTGTTCGACACCGTGGCTGGGCAGCGGCCGGTCACGCAGCAGGCCCACCAGCGGCACGATGAATGCGACCAGCAAGCCGAGCACCAGCAACGCCGCGGACCAGCCGAGCCAGCCGATCAGGCCGAGGGTCCCGGGCAACATGGCGAACTGGCCGAATGATCCCGCGGCACTCGCGATGCCCATCGCCATGCTGCGTTTCTCGGCCGGTACCGAGCGCCCGACCACACCCAGGATCACCGAGAAGGACGTCCCCGAAAGGCCGATGCCGATGAGCAGCCCCGCACTCAGGGACAGCGACCAGGGAGAATCGGCCATGCCCATGAGCACCAGGCCGGCCGCATAAAGAATGCCGCCGATGATCACTACCCTGGCGGCGCCGAGACGATCGGCCAGGGCGCCGGCGAACGGCTGGGCGAGTCCCCAGATCAGGTTCTGCAAGGCGATGGCGAAGGCGAACACTTCGCGTCCCCAGCCAAAGTCGGCGCTCATGGGCGCCAGGAACAGGCCGAAGCCGTGGCGCACACCCAGTGACAGCGCCAGGATCAACGCCGCACCGAGAAGAATCCAGCCGCTGATTCGCCAAACGGATGTCATTGTTGTTCTCCAGTCATCGCGAGGTCATGCGGATATATACCCGCGCCGGGATGACTGCAAGCGATTCATGCGCCGATCAGGGTTGCAGCCGCCGCCGGATGGGCTCGAACGCCGGGGTCGCCTGGCGCGCGATCGGGTCGGGCTCGCCCTTTTCGATCGCCTCCCAGTACTTCCAGGGCACTTTCGCCGTGCCCAGCTCGTAGTCCATGCCGTCCCAGCTGTCTTCGCGAAAGCTGTAGAACGCCCAGTGCAGGCCCGCGTCGTCCAGGACCTCCAGCACGTCTTCCAGGTATTGCCGGCAGCCTGGCAGTCGGCGCATGCATCCCAGTTCACCGACCACCAGCCGCGAGCTGGGCAGCTTCATGCTCGCCGCCCAGTGCAGCGGCTGGCGCAGATAGTCCGCCACCCGCTCCGCATCCCAGGCTTGCACCCGCCCACCAAAGGGCACCGGCCCGGGATAGGCGAGCGGCGTATCGCGCAGCATGTTTGGCGCACTGGTCGCCGCGTAGGGCTCATACATGTGCACGCTGTACAGCGCCCTGCTGTCTGCCAGCGGCGCCTGCCAGTAGGCGAAGGCATCGGCTGCGGCGTACCAACCCGCGTCGAGCATCACCGGGGTGTGCGGGTCGACTTCGCGGATGGCCGCGACCACCTGCTGGTAGAACAAGGGCAGGTCACGTGCCCCACCCTGCTCGCGCTCGTACCAGGCGCGCATCGCCTGGGCGCTGGCATGCTCGGGCAGACCGCCATTCTTTTCCGGTGCCGGTTCGTTGATAAGGTTGTAGGCGGCGATCGCCGGGTGGTCCTTGAGCGCAAGCGCCAGGTCGCGCCAGAAGGCGGCCGCCTGGCCCCAGTAGCGCTTGTCCTGCCAGAGCCGGTCGTCGAAGCGATCGTGGTTATTCTGTGACCAGCGCATGCCGGGCAGCGACAGCGGCGCGACGACCACTTTCAGGCCGGCCGCGCGGGCAGCGTCCAGCACCTGGCGCAGCTGCGCCAGATCGGAGGCGGAAAGCCCCTTGTAGTCATCGGCATCGCCCAGCAGGAAGTCCCGTCCCTCGGGCCGCCACTTGTCATAGGACAAGCGCACCCAGCTCGCGCCATAGGCCCGCAGGGCGTCGAAGTAGTCTTGCTGCGGCGGCAGGCGGTTGAAGCTGTTGCCGCCCTGGCGCGGCGTGTCCCAGAAGTCGATGAGGTCGGCGGCGACGGTCTTGCCCGAAAGGCAGCACAGCGCCATCAGGCTTGCAGTGATCCAGTTGCGCATACAATCTCCTGGCCAGGATGGGAAAGGCGGCGAGGATATGCCCAGCAAGCTGTTCAGGCACTAAACGAGACGTGTCCGAGCGTTACAGGGCCAGCACGACCACCACGGCCAGCTCCAGCAGTTCCAGCAGCGCCCCTGCCGTGTCGCCGGTGGTACCGCCCAGGCGCCGGCACATCAGCTGACGCAGCCAGGCGAAGACCAGCAGCGACACCGCCAGCACCACCAGGGCCTGCAGCCCGCCCAGCAGCAGGCACCCCAGGCCGCACGCCAGTACCACCCCACGCCCCGCGCTGCGGGGCAGATGATCCGCGAGCGCCTGGCCCAGGCCACCGGGCCTGACATAGGGGGTGCACAGGAACAGCCCCAGCAACCCGGTCCGCCCGACCAGCGGCGCCAGCACCAGCCAGACGCCCTCCCCGCGCTCGACCAGCACCCAGACCGCACACAACTTGAGCAGCAGCACCAGCACCAGGGTGACCACGGCAACAGGCCCGCTGCGCGGGTCCTTCATGATCTGCAAGGTGCGTTCGCGATCGCCGAAACCGCCAAGCCAGGCGTCGGCGCTGTCCGCCAGGCCGTCCAGGTGCAGCGCCCCGCTGAGCACGACCCACAAGGCCAGCAGCAAGGCGGCCTGCAACGGCGGCGCAGTGCCTTGCAGCAGGCCGCTGGCGCCCCACAGCAGCACGCCGAAGAGCAGCCCGATCGCCGGATAGAACAGCAGCGAACGGCCCATCTGCCAAGGCGCAGGCATGCCGGGCAAGGTGACCGGCAGGCTGCTCAGGAACTGCAGGGCGATCCAGAACGGCAGCATGTCAGGCCACCTCGGCCAGCTGGCCGTCATCCTGGAGCGCCAGGCGCACCAGGGCACCATGGCCGACCTCGACCTGCAGCAACTGCTCGCGCGGCAGGCCACGGGCACGCGCCAGCAGCAGGCGCATGACGCCGCCATGCGTCACCAGCAGCACGCGCTTGCCGGCATGCGCGTGCTGCAGTCGCTCGATCGCGTCCAGTACCCGCTTGGCGAAGGCCAGGACCGTTTCGCCGCCGGGCGGGGTATAGCCATATGGATCAGCCCAGAAGCGCCCCAGCTCCTCGGCATGGGTCTCCATCAGTTGCGCGGCGCTGCGGCCCTCCCATTCACCGAAATGCAGCTCTTGCAACGAGGGCTCGCGCCGCACTGCCAGGCCGAGGCGGACGCCAAGTTCATCGGCGAACAGCGCGCAGCGCTGCAAGGACGAGCTGACCAGCACATCCCAAGGACCGCCCTGTTCGACCGCCGCGCGCATCTGTGCCCATCCAAGGGGGGTCAGCGCATCGTCCAGGCTGCCACGCAGGCCGCCACCCTGCTCGGTTTCACCGTGGCGCAACAGGTCGAGGATCATGCTGGCCGGTCCGCCACGGCCGCTTCGGCGAATGTCGCCATCTGCCCGTGCAGGGCACAAGCCAGGCGCAGCAGCGGCACGGCCAGGGCGGCGCCGCTGCCTTCGCCCAGGCGCAGGCCGAGGGCCAGCAAGGGCTCGGCCTGCAGGGCGGCGAGCACGGCCAGGTGTCCCGGCTCGGCACCCTGGTGGGCAAACAGCAGCCATGCACGGCACTGCGGGTTGAGGCGTACCGCCACCAGCGCCGCGACGCTGCAGATGAAACCATCGACCAGTGCAGGCACGCCGTGCTGGGCACAGGCCAGGTAGGCTCCGGCCAACGCGGCGATCTCCAGGCCACCCACGCAGCCCAGTGCGTGCAACGGGTCATCGGCGCGTGTGCCGTGCAGCGCCAGGGCCCGCTCGATCACCTCGGCCTTGTGCCGCACGCCAGCGCTGTCCAGCCCGGTGCCAGGGCCACTGAGCTCGCGCGCCGGGCAGCCTGTCAGGGCGCTCGCCAGGGCTGCGGCGGCCGTGGTGTTGCCAATGCCCATCTCGCCGCCGATGAATAGCTGTGCACCGTGGCTGATGGCGCGCAGGACACTGTCGCGACCGCCCTGCAGGGCGCCGTGCAGTTGTTCCTGCGTCATGGCCGGCTGGCGAGCGAAGTTGGCAGTACCTGCGCCCAGACGCAGGTGCCGGACGCCAGGCAATTCGAGCGTGGGGTCGATGGTACCCAGGTCAACGACCTCAAGGCGTGCGTCGAGCTGGCGCGCCAGCACGCTGATGGCCGCGCCGCCGCCGACGAAGTTGCGCAGCATCTGCCCGGTCACTGCCTGCGGATAGGCGGAGATGCCCTCCTCGACCACGCCATGGTCACCGGCGAAGATACAGATGCCCACCTGCTCGAGGTGCGGTCGTTCCTGGCCCTGCATGCCCGCCAGGCGCACCGCGAGGGATTCCAGCTGGCCGAGGGAGCCGGCGGGCTTGGTCAGCTGTTGCTGACGGGCAAGGGCCTGGTCCATGGCGGCTTGGTCGAGGGGTTGGCAGGCGTCGCGCCACCAGGTCTGGTTCATAGGGCAGGTCCTTTGAGCATGAGAGGGAGGCCGGCCACCGTCAGTACCACGCGCTCGCATCGCTCGGCCACGGCCTGGTGCGTCAGGCCGGCCAGGTCGACGTAGCGACGGGTCAGCTCGCCCATGGGCACCACGCCCAGGCCGGTTTCGTTGCTGACCAGGATGACGGTGCCGGCAAGCGAGGCCAGGCATTCGAGCAGTGCGTCGTGCTCTTGCTGCAGGCGCTGCTGGTCTTCGAGCATCAGCAGGTTGGTCAGCCAGAGGGTCAGGCAATCGACCAGCAGACAACGGCCTTCGGCCGCTTCGGCGCGCAGCACGGCGGCGAGCGCCAGGGGCTCTTCGACCAGTCCCCAGCTAGCGGGACGACGCTCGCGGTGCAGCCTGACCCGAGTGCTCATTTCGCCGTCCAGCGGCTGGCTGGTGGCAATGTAGGTGACCGGCAACCCGCTGCCTGCGGCCAGTTGCTCGGCCAGGCGGCTCTTGCCGGAGCGGGCGCCGCCGAGAACAAGGGTGCGCATGTCAGTCGATCCCACAGAGTCGGCGCAGGGCCGCGGTGTCCAGGTGCTGCTCGACCAGGTCGGCCAGGCGCTCGATATCGCGCTCGCGCAGGGCCTGGTAGTCGACCGGCTCGACCGCCTCCAGCCCCGCCCAGCGCAGCAGCGCAGCGCATGACTCGGTGCCCTCGAACAGGCCGTGCAGGTAGGTGGCCAGCACTTGCCCATCGGCGCTTACCGCGCCGTCGCAGCGCCCATCGGCCAGCTGCAGCGCGGGTCGCTCCAGGGCCGGACCACGGGTGACCCCGGCATGGATCTCGTAGCCGGTCACCGGCGCCTTCTCCAGCTCCAGGATGCCGGCGACGTTACGCAGTTGCTTGTCGGCTTCGAGCACGGTGCTGTAGTCCAGCAGGCCCAGGCCCTGGCTGGAGCCCGCGCTGCCTTCCAGGCCCAGCGGGTCGTGCACGTGCTGGCCCAGCATCTGCAGGCCACCGCAGATGCCGATCAGCTTGCCGCCATAGCGCAGGTGGCGGGCGATGGCACTGTCCCAGCCACGCGCGCGCAGCTGCGCAAGGTCGCCGCGCACGCTCTTGGAGCCCGGCAGGATGATCAGGTCGGCCGCGGGAATCGGCTGGCCAGGCCCGACGAACTGCAGGTCGACCTGCGGGTGCAGGCGCAGCGGGTCGAAGTCGGTATGGTTGCTGATGCGCGGCAGCACCGGGACGATGACCTTCAGGGCGCGCTCGTGCTTGGCGCCCTGGCGCTGGTCGATGCCGTCCTCGGCTTCCAGGTGAAGGTCGCTGACATGGGGCAGCACGCCCAGTACCGGCTTGCCGGTACGCGCCTCGAGCCAGTCCAGTCCCGGCTGCAGCAGGGCGATGTCGCCACGGAAACGGTTGATGACAAAGCCCTTGACCCGCGCCTGTTCGCTCGGCGACAGCAGCTCGAGGGTGCCGACCAGATGGGCGAAGACCCCGCCACGGTTGATGTCGGCCACCAGGACGACCGGGCAGTCGACCGCCTCGGCAAAGCCCATGTTGGCGATGTCCCCGGCACGCAGGTTGATCTCCGCCGGCGAGCCCGCGCCTTCGACCATCACCACGGGATACCGCTGGCTCAGGCGCTGGTGCGAGGCCAGCACGGCCTGCATGGCGATGGACTTGTAGTCGTGGTAGGCCACGGCATTCATGCAGGTGACCGCGCGACCATGGACGATGACCTGGGCGCCGGTGTCGCTGTTGGGCTTGAGCAGCACCGGGTTCATGTCGGTGTGCGGCGCCAGCCGGCAGGCCTGGGCCTGCACCGCCTGGGCGCGGCCGATCTCGCCGCCGTCTGCAGTGACGGCGCTGTTGAGTGCCATGTTCTGCGGCTTGAAGGGCACGACGGCAACGCCTTGGCGCAGCAGCCAGCGGCACAGCGCGGTCACCAGGGTGCTCTTGCCGGCATCGGAGGTGGTGCCTTGCACCATCAGGGTGGTCATGCGGGCTCCTTGCGGTAGTCGTCCAGGGCCAGGCGCAGGCGCGCCAGGTCGGCATCGTGCTCAGGCAAGCCGAAGCGCAGCGCCGACAGGGTATCGAACAGGCGCACGAGAATGCCGCGCCGGGCCAGGAAGTCATGCAGCTGCGCCGCGTGCTCGGTGCGCACGTACTGGAACAGGTCGCAGCCTCCGGCCGGACTCAGGCCAGCGCTGGCCAGCACCGCCGCGAGGCGTTCGCTGGCGCTTGCGCAGCGGCTGATCTGGGCCTGATGTGAGGCCTCGTTGCGCAGGCAAGCCTGCCCGAGCATGCGCGTCGGCCCGCTGACGGTCCAGGGCCCGAGCCACTCGGCAACCCGTTCGAGCAGCGCTCGCTCGGCGATCACAAAGCCCAGGCGCACCCCGGCCAGGCCGAAGAACTTGCCGAACGAGCGCAGCACGATCAGGCCAGGCTGCCCGGCATGGGCGGCGATGCTCTGCCCAGGGGTATTGTCCATGAACGCTTCGTCGACCAGCAGCCAGCCGCCACGCGTGGCCAGCCGCGCATGCCAGGCCAGCAGGCGCTCGCCAGGCACCCTGCGGCCGGTGGGGTTGTTGGGGTTGACCAGCACCAGCACGTCCAAGCCGTCGAGCTCGGTTTCCAGCGCCTGTTCGTCGAGCTCGCGCACCTGGTGCCCGGCACGCTGCCAGGCGTGGGCGTGCTCGGCATAGCAAGGCGCAAGCACACCGACGACACTGCGCTCGCGCAGCTGTGGCAAGGCCTGGATCGCCGCCTGTGAGCCGGCCACCGGCAGAAGCTGCGCCACGCCGTAATAAAGGCGAGCGGCCTGCTCCAGCCCATCGTCGGTCTCGGGCAGCCGCGCCCAGGCCTGCACAGGTATGTCGGGAATCGGGTACGGCCAGGGCGCGATGCCGCTGGACAGGTCCAGCCAGCGGTCCCGGGCAATGCCATAGTGCTGCACCGCGCGCAGCAAGCGTCCACCGTGTTCAAGCATTGAACTGCGCTCCCAGGCAGATCAGCAACAACCACAACCACACGCCCTTGCGAACCAGCTGCCAGCCACGCTCGATGGCGTCGGCATCGGCCACCGGGCCCTCGCCCAGGCGCGCCCGCTCATGCAGTTCTCCGTGATAGACCGCCGGGCCGCCCAGTTCCACACCTAGGGCACCGGCACCAGCAGCCATGACCGGGCCGGCGTTGGGGCTGTCCCACAACGGGGCCTGGCGGCGCCAGCAGGCCAGCGCCAGGCGAGTCTTGCCCAGCAACGCGTAGGTCAGGGCCACCAGCCTGGCGGGAATATAATTGAGCACGTCATCGATGCGCGCTGCCGCCCAGCCGAAGCGCTCGAAGCGCTCGTTGCGATACCCCCACATGGCGTCGAGGGTATTGCTCAGGCGATACAGCACCACGCCGGGTGCGCCGGCCACGACAAACCAGAACAACGCGGCGAACACCGCATCGCTGCCGTTCTCGAGCACTGACTCGGTGGCCGCGCGCGCCACGGCGGACTCATCGAGCTCACGCGTTTCGCGGCTCACCAGGTAGCCCACGCGCAGGCGCGCCTGCTCCAGGTCGCCACGGCGCAGCGCCTCGGCCACCGGCAGCACATGCTCGCCCAGGCTGCGCATGCCCAGCGCGCAGTACAACGCAAGGATCTCCACCAACCAGCCCACGTAGGGCAGCCAGGACAGGATCATGGCGACCAGCGTCAGCGGCACCACGGCCAGGAACCAGGCACTGACCCCATGGCTGCGCCAGCCTCGGCCACCGGCATTGAGGCGCTGTTCAAGGCGCGAGGCCAGGCGCCCGAAGGCCACCAGCGGATGACGCCGCTGCGGCTCGCCCAGCAGCGCATCCAGGGCCACGCCAGCCACGGTCAGCAAGGCCACGCTCATTGTTCGTCCCCCCATCGGTTTTCAAACAGCATCTCGCTCAGCGGCCGCTCCTGTGCCCAGCCTTCGAGCACCAGCATCGGCGCCGGGTAGAACGCCTCGACCGGTCCCAGGCACAGCACGGCCAACGGCTTGGCACCTTGTGGCATGCCCAGCAGCGCAGCCAGTGCCTGGGGCTCGAACAGCGACACCCAGCCCATCCCCAGGCCCTCGGCGCGCGCCGCCAGCCAGAGGTTCTGGATTGCGCACGACAGCGACGCAAGGTCCATTTCCGGCAAGGTCCGTCGGCCGAAGATGTGGGTTTCCCGCTGGTCCATCAAGGCCGCCACCAGCACCTCGGCGCAGTCGCCGATGCCTTCGACCTTGAGCTGCATGAATTCATCGGAACGCTCGCCCAGTGCCTGTGCAGTGCGTACCCGCTCCTCCTCCACCAGCGCCTGGATCTGCCCGCGCAGGGCACGGTCGCTGATGCGGATGAAGCGCCAGGGCTGCATCAGGCCGACGCTGGGGGCCTGGTGCGCCGCACCCAGTAGCCGGGCCAGCAGCTCGGGGGCGACCTGCCCCCCGGTGAAATGACGCATGTCACGGCGCTCGCCGATGGCGCGGTAGACCGCCGCTCGCTCGGCGTCACTGAAAGCCTGTTCGCTCATGGCCGCAACAGCGCCGCCGCCGCGCGTGGGTTGGAAGGGAAATAGAAGTGCACGTAGGACGCCGTCAGCCGGCCGCGACGATAGACCGCCTCGGCGCCACGCCCGCCATTGGGGCTCTGGCCACGGGCGATCGGTTCGAGCGCGGTGCTGGTCAGGGAATGATGGTAGGTGTGCCCGCGAAGGTGGCCTTCAGGCAACGCCACGTCTTGCAGGGCCAGGGCGGCAAGGCGCTTCTGCATGGTCGCCTGCCCTGGCAGCAGCCCGAGCAGCTCGGCTTGCACGCCGGCCACGTCGGTCAGGGAATCGAGCAGGTACAGCATGCCGCCGCACTCGGCGAGCAGCGGCTTGCCCTGGGCGTGGTGATCACGGATCGCCTGCAGCATCGGGGCATTGCCGGCCAGGACACGGTGATGCAGCTCGGGATAACCACCTGGCAGGTACAGGCTGTCGACCTCGGGCAGGTGCTGGTCGTGGACAGGCGAGAAGAACACCGGCTCGGCACCCATCGCCCGCAGCAGGTCGAGGTTGGCGCCGTATATGAAGGCAAAGGCTTCGTCGCGGGCCACGCCGATGCGCACGCCTGCGAGCAACGGTTCGGCCGTCACGGCATCCGGCTCGGCGAAGGTGACGGGCGGCGGCAAGGCGGCATCGCAGCTTTCGCCAAGGGCTTGGGCGGCGGCATCGAGACGCGCGTCCAGATCGTTCAGCTCGCTGGCCTGGACCAGCCCGAGGTGCCGGCTGGGCAACTCGATGTCGCTGCCCCGCGACAGGCCACCATACCAGCGCAGCCCCTGGGTCAGGCTGCCTTCGAGCAATTGTGCGTGACGCAGGGTACCGACGCGGTTGGCCAGGACACCGGCAAACGGCAGGTCGTCCTGGTAGCGCGCCAGCCCCAAGGCCAAGGCGCCGAAGGTCTGGGCCATGGCGGTGCCGTCGATGACCGCCAGCACCGGCACGCCAAAATGCCGGGCCAGGTCCGCGCTCGACGGGGTGCCGTCGAACAATCCCATGACCCCTTCGATCAGGATCAGATCGGCCTCGAGCGCCGCCTCCCACAACAGCCGCCGGCTCTCCTGCTCACCAATCATCCACAGGTCGAGCTGGTACACCGGCGCGCCGCTGGCACGCTCGAGAATCATCGGGTCGAGAAAATCCGGCCCGCACTTGAACACTCGAACCTGGCGGCCGAGGTTGCGGTGCAGGCGCGCCAGGGCGGCGGTGACCGTGGTCTTGCCCTGGCCTGAAGCCGGTGCCGCGATCAGCACCGCCGGACAATGCCGGGCGTGGCTCATAGCTCGACGCCCTTCTGCGCGCGGATGCCGGCCTGGAAGGCATGCTTGACCACGCCCATCTCGGTGACGGTGTCGGCCAGGTCGACCAGCTCAGGCTTGGCGCCGCGACCGGTGACGATCACATGTTGCATCGGTGGACGGGCCTGCAGGTCGGACAGTACCTGATCGAGATCGAGATAGCCGTGCTTGAGAGCGATGTTCAGTTCGTCGAGCACCACAAATCCGATGGCAGGGTCCTGCAGCATCTGCCGTGAAACGGCCCAGGCCGCTTCGGCGGCGGCGATGTCGCGCTGGCGATCCTGGGTTTCCCAGGTGAAGCCTTCGCCCATCACGTGATAGCGCACCTGCTCGGGAAAGCGCCGGTAGAACAGCTCCTCACCGGTGCTGTTGCGGCCCTTGATGAACTGCACCACGCCACACTGCATGCCGTGGCCCATGGCGCGGGCAAGCATGCCGAAGGCCGAGCTGCTCTTGCCTTTGCCGTTGCCGGTCAGCACCAGCAACAGGCCACATTCGTTGGGCGCGCTGGCGATACGCTCGTCGATTACTGCCTTCTTGCGCTGCATCCGCGCCAGGTGGCGTTCATCACGCCCGGTGGATTCGCTCATCGAAGTTCTCCGCAGACTGTCGGGCGCCGCAAGCGGGCGCGTGCTGGCGGGGCACCAGGCGACGACAGATGAATAGGCAGGCATACGGAAAACGCGCAGGGCCAAGGCATTGGCCTCGGTGCTCCGCGCATCACCCTCCGTGATGCCGTTGGCTGTAACAGGCCGGTCTCCGGGCTTGCGAGTAGGCTCGAGGCCTTGTGCCACGCGCCTTCCCGGGTCATCGAACCCAGTGGCCATGCGCGGCGTTCACTCGCTTACCGTTGCGGGGGCAGCGCCGGAATCGCGCATCGTTGCGCTCACCGGCTTCCCAGTTTCACCCTGCCGGACGCTTGTCCGCAGAGCACCTGAAACACGCCGCGCAGGTTAGAGGGTTGCATCCTGAGCGTCAATGTAGCCCGGTACGATAAGCCACCGGGCGGGACGCGGTGAACCTCCTTCGCCGCGCATGGCTCTGACTGTCTGATGACCCCTTGCGAGGAACCCGTGCATGGACAGGATACGCGTAGCGATAGTGCTGGCCCTGGCCACTGGCCTGGGTGGCTGCGGCGAGACGGCCCGGCTGCAGGTCGACGAAGGCTTCGGTCCTTCGCCAAAGCTGCCCGAGCCGAACAAGACCCTCATGCCCACCGTCAACGTCGCACCGGCGGTGGGCTGGCCGCAAGGCGCCAAGCCCGTGGCGGCGCCAGGCACCCAGGTGGTGGCCTTCGCAGACAACCTCGACCATCCGCGCTGGCTGCATGTGCTGCCCAACGGTGACGTACTGGTGGCCGAGACCGACGCGCCGCCCAAGCCCGATGACGAGAAGGGCATCAGGGGCTGGGTAATGAAAAAAGTGATGAAGCGCGCGGGTTCTGGCGTACCCAGTCCCAACCGCATCACCCTGCTGCGCGACGCGGACCATGATGGCGTCGCCGAGATGCGCACCGTCTTCATCGAGGGGCTCAATTCGCCGTTCGGCATGACGCTGGTCGGCAATGACTTCTATGTCGCCGACACCGACCGCCTGCTGCGCTTCGACTACCAGCCCGGCGCCACGCGAATCCAGGGTCCGGGCGCCAAGGTCGTCGACCTGCCGGGCGGCACGCTCAACCATCACTGGACCAAGAATGTCATCGCCAGCCGCGATGGCAAGAAGCTCTACGTCACGGTGGGGTCCAACAGCAATGTGGCCGAGAACGGCCTGGACAAGGAAGAAGGTCGCGCCGCGATCTGGGAGATCGACCGCGCCTCCGGCCAGCAGCGGATCTTCGCCTCGGGCCTGCGCAATCCCAACGGGCTGGACTGGGAGCCTAGCAGCGGTGCGCTGTGGACGGCAGTGAACGAGCGCGACGAGATCGGCAGTGACCTGGTGCCCGACTACATCACTTCGGTCAAGGACGGTGGCTTCTATGGCTGGCCCTACAGCTACTACGGCCAGCACGTCGACGAGCGGGTCAAGCCGCAGGCGCCGGCCATGGTCGCCAAGGCCATCGTCCCCGACTACGCCGTCGGTGCGCATACCGCGTCGCTGGGCCTGGCGTTTGCCAAGGACGGTGTGCTGCCGGCGCCGTTCGGGCGGGGGGTGTTCATCGGCCAGCATGGTTCCTGGAACCGCGATCCGCACAGTGGCTACAAGGTGGTGTTCGTGCCGTTTGGCGCCGATGGCAAGCCGTCGGGCAAGCCCGTCGACCTGTTGACCGGGTTCCTGAACGATGACGAGAAAGCCATGGGACGGCCGGTCGGGGTGGTGAATGACCAGCGAGGTGGCGTGCTGGTCGCCGATGATGTGGGGAATGTGGTCTGGCGGGTGAGCAAGGCGAAGTGATCGAGCTTTTCGACCAGCGCCGTACCTGGGGGAGCTGTTCGGCGCCCCGACAAGCCAGTTCCCACAGGTACATCAGCGCTCTCAGGCCTGCGCCGGACCTTTGGAAGCGGCTTTAGCCGCGAAGAGGCCGGTACTGTCAACGCAGGTCGACTGCCTGGTCAGCGTGAACAAGCGGCTTGGCAACCTCAGGGATTGGTCGCCAGATGCGCCGAAGGAATGATCCGCTTGGCCTGCAGGTACGCCTTGTGCCAGTAGCTGTTCGACAGGTAGTCCAGCCGCACCGTGCCGCCCGCGGACGGCGCATGCACGAAGCGGCCCTCCCCGACGTAGATGCCGGCATGGCTGACCTGCGACCCGCCGTTGGTCGCAAAGAACACCAGATCGCCAGACTGCAGTGCCTGGATATCGATGTTCGGCGCGCGTACCCCGATCATCTCGCGCGTGGTACGCGGCAGGCTGATGCCGGCGGCATCGCGGTATACGTAGCCAATCAAGCCGCTGCAATCGAACCCTGAGTCGGGCGTGTTGCCCCCCCAGCGATAAGGCGTGCCCACCAGCCCGATGGCCCGGAACAGCACGTCTTCAGCCACCGGGGAGAAAGAGGATTGGCTGTACATCACCACCGGCGCGACCACCGGAGGCGGTGCGGGAGCATGACTCGAGCAGGCACCGAGCAGTGCCGCAAGGGAAACAAGAGCGAAGCGCGCCATCATCGCCATGGTCAGAACATCCTGTCTGGAACCGGTCGACCGCAGTCGAAAAGAGTTGAGAAGTTAGATTAGACGCTTTACGTAAATACGCACGGCGGCAAGCTTTTCAGCCATGCCGCCGTGTTGGACCCGCGAGGATGCGATCAGTTGCGTGCGATGTGGGTCGGCGCCATGGCCAGTGCACGCTTGGCCTCGATGAAAGTCTTGCTCCAGTAGCGGTCACCGAGGCTGTCGATGCGCACGCCACCGCTGCGGCGACTGCTGGAGTGGATGAACTGGTTGTCACCCAGGTAGATGCCGGCATGGCTGACACGGCCACGGCCATTGGTGCTGAAGAACAACAGATCGCCCGGCTTGAGCTTGTTGCGCGCGATCTGCGGAGCATCGACGTTGATCATCTCGCGAGTCGAGCGCGGCAGCTTGAGGCCGGCTTCTTCGCGGAACAGATAGCCGATGAAACCGCTGCAATCGAAGCCGGATTTTTCCGAGGTACCACCAAAGCGATAGCGGGTGCCGATCAGCGACATGCCACGCTCAAGGATGCTGTCGGCCAGTACCGGAAGCGCATAGGGCTTGCTGTTGCTGGAAAAGACGTCGATGTCGTCTTCAGCGTCCAGCTCTTGCTCGCCGAATACCGAAGAAGTCGATGACTGGGCCTCGATCGGCGATTGAACAGCGACGGGTTGCGGCGCCTGGGGCTGGGATACCGGGCCTTGAGCCGCGCAGCCGAACAGGAGTGTTACCAGTGCAAGGGGCACGAGGGGTGCGAAGCGCTTTAGCATGGGCACGACCGTGTCAGTAGATTCTGTAGGAGGGCGCGACTATGCCTACTATCGAATCGATTTGCAAATTTAATCGATTTTTTTGTGACTTTCTTGTCAGGAGGCTCTAGACCAGTATTTTCAGGGCTCTACCAGCCCAGGGTCTCTTTGAGGAAAGGTATCGTCAGCTTGCGCTGGGCCTGCAGCGAGGCTTGATCGAGGCGTTCGAGCAGGTCGAACAAGGCGCTCATGCTGCGCGTCCCACGGGTGAGGATGAAATGGCCCACCTCGTCGGTCAGGTGCAGTCCACGGCGCGAGGCGCGCAGCTGCAAGGCGCGCAGCTTGTCTTCATCGGACAGGCCGCGCATCTGGAAAATCAGCGCCAGGGTAAGCCGCGACTTGAGGTCCGGCAGCTTGACGGGAAGTTCGCGAGGGGAGCTTGCGGCGGCGATCAACAAGCGCCGGCCGCTGTCACGCAGGCGATTGAACAGGTGGAACATGGCCTCTTCCCATTCCGGCTTGCCGGCGATCGCATGCAGGTCATCGAGACACACCAGCTCGTACTGCTCGAGATGATCGAGCAGCTCGACGCCACGATCGAGCAACTGCGCCAGTGGCAGGTACACCGCAGGCTCGCCCATCTGCTGGAAGCGCTGGCAGGCGGCCTGGAGCAGGTGCGAGCGGCCGACACCTTGCTTGCCCCACAGGTAGATGAGGCTCTCGGTCCAGCCCGCATCGGCTTCGCAAAGCCGCTCCACGTAGCCCAATGCCGCGGCATTGGCGCCCGGATAGTAGTTGATGAAGGTGGCGTCATCGCGCAGACGCACACCCAGTGGCAACTGGATGGGTTTCATGCTGGCTGGGCGGTCGGGATGATCCACAGGGGGCCTTCAGTGAAGAGTGTGCAAAGTCTATACCTGCCGTGCCGGTCGCACAATCGGCGTGCACAAGAGCGCGAGCGAAATCAAGGGCTTGCGCGCCTGTGACGACAACTGGCAAGGCTACAGCTGCGGGTCCACGTCGCCGCCATACATGCCCGACTCCTTATAGAGGCTGTGGACGTGGCGCAGCAATACCATGATGACTGCGGCCACTGGCAGCGCGAGCAGCACCCCGGTGAAGCCGAACAGCTCGCCGCCGGCAAGGATCGCGAAGATCACTGCCACCGGATGCAGGCCGATCCGATCGCCCACCAGCAGCGGTGTCAGCACCATGCCTTCGAGCGCCTGGCCGATCATGAACACGGCCACGATGGCGAGCAAGGGGTATGCATCGCCACCGAACTGGAACAACCCGGCAATGATGGCCGCGCCGATGCCGATGATGAAGCCCATGTACGGCACGATCGCGGCAAGGCCGGCCAGCAGGCCGATCAGCAGGCCCAGTTCCAGGCCCACCAGCATCAAGCCCGCCGAGTAGATCAGGCCGAGCGCCAGCATCACCATCAACTGCCCTCGCAGGAAGGCGCCCAGCACCTCATGGCACTCCCCTGCCAGCCCCACCACCTGGTCCTCGCGCTGGCGGGGCAGCAGGCTGCGCAGCTTGGCCATCATCAGGTCCCAGTCGCGCAGCAGGTAGAAGCCGACCACCGGGATCAGCACCAGATTGGCCAGCCAGGCGATCAGCGCCAGGCCCGAGGCGGTCGCCTGGGACAGGATGATGCCGACGATGTCGGTGGTCTGGCCCATGTGCGCGCCGATGGCGGCCTTGATCTTGTCGAACTTCCAGAAGCCGTCGGCCAGGCCCAGGTGCATCTGCACCCATGGCAAGGCTGCATGCTGCAGCCAGTCGAGCATCTGCGGCGCCAGCTCGTACAGGCGCACCAGCTGCCTGGCCAGCATGGGGATCAGCACCAGGAGCAAGGCCAGGAAGATCAGCGTGAACAGGGTAAAGACCACCACCACGCTCCAGGTGCGCGACAACCCCATGCGCTCCAGGCGGTCGACCAGCGGGTCGGCCAGGTAAGCGAGCAGAATGCCGATCAGGAACGGCGAGAGAATGCCATGCAGCAGGTACAGCAGCACGGCGATCGACAGGGCGACGCCTAGCCATGCCCAGCGGCGCATGTCGGTCATTGACCAGCCCCCTGCCAGCGGAACCGCAAGCCGTCGAAAGGCAAGGGCGTCGCGGCCTGGGCCGGCTGATCGACAGCGCCCGGCACGGGCGCCGTGGCGGCGGGTGCGGCTGGGACCTGCTCGGCGGGCAGCTCCTGCAGCTTGGCCAGGCCCAGTTGCGCGCGCAACTGGTCGGGATTGCCGGTGACCCGGTAGACCAGGGTATTGCCATCGGCCTGGCGCAGACGGGCACCGTAGGGCTCGAGCACGCGGCCAAGCTCGGCGTAGCGCGCCAGGGTCATGCCCTGGACCTGCACCTGCAGGTCGCTGCTCGCGCCCGGACGGGTGACGAAACGCGGCGCCAGGCGCGTGCTGACGGCCAGCATCACGGCATCGGCCAGGGTTGCCTGGTCGTCGCCTTCGGCGGTGCCCTGCTCGCGCTGGTCGCCCAGCCACAACTGCCACTTGCCCTGCCACTTGCCGTCGGCTTCATGGGCGTGCACGGCCAGCAGGGCATCGGCGCCATAGCGCTCGGAAGCTTCACGCAACGGCGCCGGGTCATTGCTTTCGAGCTGCTTGGCGTCAGCCACCAGTTGTTCCTGCAGGTCGCCCAGCGGCAGGCGCAGCGGCAGTCCGCGGTGCTGGGCAGCTCGGCGCAGCGGGCCGGCGCTGGCCTGGCCATCGCCGACCAGGGTGCTGCCCTCGACGCTGTCGTTGAGCCACCAGCCCAGGATTGACGGGCGATTGCTGCCCCACAGGGCCAGGCCGGCCTTGCGCAAGGTACGCTCGGTGCTGCCGGGGTCGAACTCGACCAGGACGGTTTCGGGAGGGCCCGCTTCAAAACCGAACTGGCTGATGATCTGCTGCGGGTCCTTGCGCAAGGCCGCCAGGTTGGGGTTCTGCGCAGCCTTGGCGTCACCGGTCAAGCGCTGCACCAGGGTCTCGAGGGCCTTGCCGGTCGCCTGGGCGCGCGCCTCGGCGCCCTCGCCGAGCACGGGCTCGCGTACCTGGTAGAGACCCGAGACCGTCTCGGCCTGCGCCGCGAAGCCGACCAGGGCCAGACACCCAACCGCGAGGTAATTGAAAAAACGCATGAGAGATTCCTGTCCAGATAACCGAGGCGCGCCAGGCGCCGAAACCACTGCTGTGACCACGAGTCGAAGATGAACGCTCACCAGCGGATGACCTGTTTGCGCACAAGGTAACATCTCGCCGCGCTTCCCATACCTTATACAGCCTCTGGCAAGGCAACCAGTGACGGGCCGCCTGCCGCTGCGTTTATCCCCTTTTTATCGAAATCGGCGCCCATCCCGTCGGCTCAAGGATGGCCGCTGCACGGCAACCCTGATAAAATCGCGCGCCTTCGCAGACCAGCGACGTTCAGGCAGCCGCACCTGGTACCCGGCCTTGACCGTTGCGGTCGATCCCACGAATCCCTCCCTCGTAAAGGCCTGGATCATGAGCAAGCAACCCTCCCTGAGCTACAAGGACGCCGGTGTAGACATCGACGCCGGTGAAGCATTGGTCGAACGCATCAAAGGCGTCGCCAAGCGCACGGCGCGCCCGGAAGTCATGGGCGGCCTGGGCGGCTTCGGCGCCCTCTGCGAGATCCCGGCCGGCTACAAGCAGCCGGTGCTGGTCTCGGGCACCGACGGCGTCGGCACCAAGCTGCGCCTGGCACTGAACCTGAACAAGCACGACAGCATCGGCCAGGATCTGGTCGCCATGTGCGTCAACGACCTGGTGGTCTGTGGCGCCGAGCCGCTGTTCTTCCTTGACTACTACGCCACCGGCAAGCTCAACGTCGACGTCGCCACCACCGTGGTCACCGGCATCGGCGCCGGTTGCGAACTGGCCGGCTGCTCGCTGGTCGGCGGCGAGACCGCCGAGATGCCCGGCATGTACGAAGGCGAGGACTACGACCTGGCCGGCTTCTGCGTCGGCGTCGTGGAAAAGGCCGAGATCATCGACGGCTCCAAGGTTGCCACCGGCGACGCCCTGATCGCCCTGCCGTCCTCCGGCCCGCACTCCAATGGCTACTCGCTGATCCGCAAGATCATCGAAGTCTCGGGCGCCGACATCGAGGCCATCGAGCTCGACGGCACCCCGCTGACCGAACTGCTGATGGCGCCGACCCGCATCTACGTCAAGCCCCTGCTGCAGCTGATCAAGCAGACCGGCGCGGTCAAGGCCATGGCCCACATCACCGGTGGCGGCCTGCTCGACAACATCCCGCGCGTGCTGCCCAAAGGCGCCCAGGCCGTGGTCGATGTCGCCAGCTGGAACCGCCCTGTCGTCTTCGACTGGCTGCAGCAGCAAGGCAACGTCGACGAGCACGAGATGCACCGTGTGCTGAACTGCGGCGTCGGCATGGTCATCTGCGTTGCCCAGGACCAGGTCGAGACCGCCCTGAACGTATTGCGCCAGGCAGGCGAGCAGCCATGGGTCATCGGCCAGATCGGCGTTGCAGCCGAAGGCGCGGCGCAGGTCGAGCTGAAGAACGTCAAGGCGCACTGATGCCAAGCAAGCCCTGTGACGTGGTGGTCCTGCTGTCGGGCTCCGGCAGCAACCTGCAAGCCCTGATCGACAGCAGCCTGGCCGTGGACAGCCCGGTACGCATCCGCGCGGTGGTTTCCAACCGCGCCGACGCCTACGGCCTGCAGCGCGCCCAGGCCGCAGGTATCGACACTGCCGTGCTCGAGCACGGCGGGTTCGAGGGCCGCGAGGCCTTCGATGCGGCCTTGATGCAGGTGATCGACGGGTTCGAGGCCGACCTGGTGGTACTGGCCGGTTTCATGCGTATCCTGAGCGCGGAGTTTGTCCGCCACTACCAGGGGCGCCTGCTCAACATCCATCCTTCGCTGCTGCCCCTCTACAAGGGCCTGCACACCCATCGCCGGGCGCTGGAAGCCGGTGACGCCGAGCACGGTTGCAGCGTGCACTTCGTCACCGAGGAACTCGATGGCGGGCCCTTGGTCGTACAGGCTGTGGTGCCGGTGGCGCAGGACGACACCCCGCAGAGCCTGGCCCAGAAGGTCCACTGCCAGGAACACCAGATCTACCCGCTGGCGGTGCGCTGGTTTGCAGAAGGACGCTTGCGTCTGGGCGAGCACGGTGCATTACTGGATGGCCAGCCGCTGGCGGCCAGCGGTCACTTGATTCGACCCTAGGAGATATTATGCGTCGTGCCCTGCTCTTGGCTCTCGCCGTGCTTGCCCTGCCCCTCCAGGCAGCTGATCTGAAGCCTTTCTCGGCCAGCTACACCGCCGACTGGAAGCAACTGCCCATGAGCGGTACTGCCGAGCGCAGCCTGGAGAAAAGCGCCAACGGTACCTGGAGCCTCAACTTCAAGGCGTCGATGATGATCGCCAGCCTGACCGAACAAAGCACGCTGCGCATGGAAAACGACATCCTGTTGCCGCAGAGCTATCACTTCGAGCGTGGCGGCCTGGGCAAGGCGAAGAAAGTCGACCTGACCTTCGACTGGGCCAGCAAGAAAGTCACTGGCAGCGACCGCGGCGACGCCGTCAGCCTGCCGCTGAACCGTGGCGTGCTCGACAAGTCGTCCTACCAGCTCGCCCTGCAGCATGACGTGGCGGCCGGCAAGAAGAGCATGACCTACCAGGTGGTCGACGGTGACGAGATCGACACCTACGACTTCCGCGTGCTGGGTACCGAGA
>JAQZAY010000014.1 GCA_029239415.1 Pseudomonas sp.
CATTGATATGGCCCAACCCGGCGGTACTGATGCGCAAGGCACGCGAGCCTTCCTGCTCGCGAATCCAGCCTGATTGCAGAAACAGCTTGAACAGGCCCAGGCCCAGGCTCCCGCCCAAGTGCGGGCGTCTGTCGGTCCATTCGCTGCAACAGTTGCAGGTCACGCACTGGCTCTGCTGCCCTGGCGCCAGGGCGTCGATGTAGAAGCCTATGCCCGCCAGCCCCTCGCTTCCTGCCCGACTCACTACCTTGCCCCCGTCATGGCTTTCGAGCCAGCCCGCATCCAGCAGGCGCTGGTACAGGTCGGCCGCCAGCTCACCGCCCAGGTGATCGCCGCAACGTCGGGCACGGCGCATCGACAAGGGGATGTTCAAGGGCGCCAGCATCGCGGTCTTGCCCTTGGGATGGCGTGCCTCGACCTGCACGCTTGCCAGCGCCTCGACCGCCGCGCCGACCTCCCGGTTGGCCAGGCGGAAATAGCGCTTGCGCCCCCGGGCCTCGAGGTGCAGCAAGCCGCCTGCCGACAACAGCGACAGGTGCGCGCAGGCAGACGAGCAGGTAACACCGGTCATGACCGCGATCTCGTCGGCGCGCCGCGCCGAGCCATCGATCAGCGCCCACAGCATGGCGCAGCGTTTGGGATCGGCCATCAGGCCTGCGATCTGACTGATACTGGTGACGGCTTTCATATCTCTACTCCCTGCGAGATCACGACTGGAATCGATTGACTGAGCGTGTAGGCAGCATGCGCGAAGCTCCCTGCCCGGCGCCGCGAGCAAACGCGTCACAGAACTCCCTGCGCTGTTCCTTGGCATGGAAGCATCTCTGGCTGGCACTGGCTGCCGGCCGCAGTATAAGCCGCGGACCGGTCGTCACCGGGGGTCAGAACAGCAAGGGTCGGCTACCCTTGACGAGGTCCGCGGCGGTGCGCGAGGTGCTTGGGCCTGCCCGGCCGACGAGCACGACACCCCTGTCTCGCGGAGGGAAATGGCTCTGGGGGAAACCACGCGGAGCCGACCAGGTAGGACAACGCCGACGATTTGCTAGAAAAAGGAAGGCAAGAAAAAGCGAAGATTCCTCAGCACCACTGACCTTTCGCCCCTCTCAGCGGCCCAAAAAACAAGCGCATCTTGCTCTGGCAGCTTTTTCCACTGACGCAAAACGCCCATAGTAGGCGCCTCTGTCACCCCCCTCGAGGAACCCCTCCATGAAGGCCATCGCCTACTACCAGTCCCTGCCGATCGACCACCCCGATGCCTTGCAGGATGTCGAGTTGCCAACCCCTGAGCCTGGCCCACGTGACCTGCTGGTCGAGGTGCGGGCCATTTCGGTGAACCCGGTCGACACCAAGATCCGTCGCAACGTCCAGCCCGACGCGGGTGCGGCCAAGGTACTGGGATGGGATGTCGCGGGCGTGGTGCGCGCGGTAGGCAGCGAGGTCAGCCTGTTCGCCCCGGGCGACAAGGTGTACTACGCGGGGTCCATCGCCCGGGCCGGCGGCAACAGCGAGCTGCACGTGGTCGATGAACGGATCGTCGGGCACATGCCTGCAAGCCTGGGCTTTGCCGAGGCGGCTGCGTTGCCGCTGACCGCCATCACCGCCTGGGAACTGTTGTTCGAACGCTTGCAGATCAGCCAGGCCAAGGAAGACCTGGGCCAGAGCCTGCTGATCGTCGGCGCCGCCGGTGGGGTGGGGTCGATCCTTACCCAGCTGGCGCGCCAACTGACCGGCCTGCGGGTAATCGGCAGCGCTTCGCGCCCGCAGACCCAGGCCTGGGTACGCGAGCTGGGCGCGCACGAGGTCGTCGATCATGGGCAGCCGCTGGCTGCCGAGCTCAAGGCCAAGGGTATCGACAGCGTGACCCACGTCGCCAGCCTTACCCAGACCGACCAGCACCTGGAGCAACTGGTCGAGGCATTGGCACCGCAAGGCAGGCTGGCGCTGATCGACGACCCGCAGCAACTGGATGTGGCCAAGCTCAAGCGCAAGAGCCTGTCGCTGCACTGGGAGTTCATGTACACCCGCTCGCTGTTCGAGACGCCCGACATGATCGAGCAGCACAAGCTGCTGAACCGCGTGGCCGAGCTGATCGACAGCGGCGTGCTCAAGACCACCCTGGGCGAGCACTTCGGCACCATCAATGCAGCCAACCTGCGCCGCGCCCACGCCCTGCTGGAGAGTGGCACGGCCAAGGGCAAGATCGTACTGGAAGGGTTCTAGGCCGTCGGACCAGATCGTACTGGAATGAATCCAGGCCGCCGGGCATGACCGCCAGTCAGGAGACTGACTGGGGCCATGCCACAGTGGGGCGCCGAGTCTACAATGGATCAGCGCTCGCTGACTGGAGGCAGGCCGCTATGAAGATAGTCGTCAGTAGGTCGAACCATAACCCCAAGTGCCCCTGGCAGGTCCAGCTCGACCAGCACGTGGTGGGCTTTCGTAGCGAGGCCGAGGCGCGCAGCTTCGCGGCCACGTTGCAGAGCCGCTTGAGCGCCCCTCATGTGCTCAGGCAGGCCGGCTGAGCTGCAGCCGGCGGGTCAGCAAGGCCACGCCCACCACCAGCGCGCCGCACAGGCCGATGACCTGCGTCATGGGCAGCGCGCTGCCATCGTGCAGCACCCCTACCAGCGCCGCCGCCCCAGCGGCGACGCTGAACTGCAGGCATCCGAGCAGCGCCGATGCGCTTCCTGCCCGCGCGCCCTGCCCGCTCATGGCGCAGGCCGAAGCATTGGGAATGATGCAGCCAAGGCTCGCGATGCAGACGAACAGCGGCACCAGTAGCGGCCACAGCTGCGCGGGACGCATCGAAGCCACCGCCATCAGTGCCAGGCCAGCGGCCAGGTACAACCACACCGCGCGCACCAGCAGCCATGCAGGGCCACGCTTGGCCAGCATTCGCGCATTGACCTGGGCCATGAGAATGAAGCCGGCCGCGTTGGCGCCGAACAGCCAGCCGTAATGCTCGGCCGGTACGCCGTAGAGCTTGATGAAAACGAAAGGCGAGCCTGCGATGTAGGCGAACATGCCCGCCATGGCGATGCCGCCGGTCAGGGCATGCCCCAGGAACACGCGATCGCCCAGCAACCGTCCATACGAGCGCAGGGCGCCAGACAACGGCTGGCGTGGCTGGTGCGCCGGCAGGCTCTCTGGCAGGCCCAGCCCTACCGCCACCAGGCACAGGGCACTGAACAGGCCCAGCACGATGAAGATCGACTGCCATCCGCCGACGTTGACCAGCACGCCGCCGAGCATGGGCGCCAGGATCGGCGCCAGGCCCATCACCAGCATCAGTTGCGAGAACACCTTGGCCGAGCCTACCGCGTCGCACTTGTCGCTGACGATCGCCCGCGACAGGACCATGCCCGCGCAGCCCCCCAGGGCCTGGACGAAACGCGCGACGATCAACGCATCCAGGCTGGGCGCGAAGGCGCAGGCCAGCGAGGCCAGGGTGAACAGGCCGACCCCGAACAGCAGGGGCAGGCGTCGTCCGAATCGGTCGGCGATCGGTCCGTAGGCCAGCTGGCCGATGGACAGGCCAAGGAAGTAGGCGGCCAGGGTGGTCTGGACGTGTTTCTCGTCGGTGACGAATGCCTGCGCCATGGCCGGGAAGGCGGGCAGGTAGAAGTCGATCGCCAACGGCCCGAACGCACTCAAGGCGCCGAGGATAAGGAGCATTCGCAGGTTCATGGAGAATCCATAGCAGGCTAAGCAAGCTGCCTAGTCTACCTGCCCATGCTTCTCGCGGAAAACCTTTGCAACATTTACAGCGTATTCACAACGCCTGCGCTTCGTAGCCTTCCTCGCGGATCGCCGCCAGGATCCGTTGCGCTGGCAACACGCTTTCCACGCTGACCTGCTTGCCAGCCAGGTCCACATTGACCTGCGCCTGGGCGTCCAGTGCCTGGACAGCCTGGGTAACGGCCCTGGAGCAATGGCCGCAGGTCATGCCTTGTACAATGAACACGTGCATCGGGATTCCTCCTGGTGATTTCCAACCAGTTTCAACCTTGCCACCACGGCAAGGTCAAGTGTACAGACTGGAAATCCATGCGCGGCTCGGCCAAGCTGCGCCTTTGAAGACTTGGCTAGCAGGGGATTGTTTCATGATCAGGACAGCATTGGGCCTTGTCGGGTTGCTGGGCGCGCTGGCAGCGGCGCCGTCCGCCAGCGCCCAGGGCAATTCGGACTATAGCGTGCTGATCATTTCGCGGGAGCGCCTCGAGGTGGCCACCCCTTGCGAGATCGGCATCTACCTCAACGACCAGCTATCGGGCCGGCTCTTCCAGGAACAGTCGACCTCGTTCAACTTGCCGCCGGGCCCGGTGGACGTACGCCTGCGCCTGCTACCAGGCCAGGCGCAGGGCTGCGCGCCCGGCATCGAGAACCCGCGCCAGACCCGGCTCGAGCTGCAGGCAGGCGAGATCAGCAAATACCGCATTGCCATGGACGCTACCGGCCTCACGTTGAAACGGTTCAACCTGGGCTATTGACCTTGCCAGCGTGGCAAGGTTGATGCTGGAGGCCTGTCCAAGGAGGTAAGCCATGCCCGCATCCAATCATTTCGAGCTGCTGATCGGCGGCATGACCTGCGCCAGCTGCGCAGGCCGCGTCGAGCGTGCCCTGGGCAAGTTGCCAGGCGTGCAGCAGGTCAACGTCAACCTGGCCAACGAACGCGCGCATGTCCAGGCACTGGGCGATATTGACGGCAGAGCGTTGATGCAGGCCGTGGAACGCGCGGGCTACAGGGCCAGCTTGCCCGAAGCCGTCGATGACAGACCTGCCGTCGCTCGTCGCCGCCTGCGCCACGAGCGCCTGGCCGTGATCGCCGCAGTGCTGCTGGCCTTGCCACTGGTGGCGCCGATGCTGCTGCAACCGCTCGGGGTGCACTGGATGCTGCCCGCCTGGTCACAGATCCTGCTTGCAACGCCTGTGCAGTTCATCCTTGGCGCGCGCTTCTATAGCGCCGCCTGCAAGGCCGTGCGCGCAGGTGCGGGCAACATGGACCTGCTGGTTGCCCTGGGCACCAGCGCCGGCTACGGCCTGAGCCTCTACCAATGGGCCATGGCCGACGCAGGGGCCACGCCCCACCTGTATTTCGAGGCCTCGGCCGTGGTGATTGCGCTGGTGCTGCTGGGCAAGTACCTCGAAAGCCGTGCCAAGCGCCAGACCGCCAGCGCCATCCGCGCGCTCGAGGCACTGCGCCCCGAGAGTGCCCTGCGAGTGGTCGAGGGGCGCGAGCAAGAAGTATCGATCAGCCAGCTGCGCCTGGGCGATCAGGTGCTGGTCAAGCCAGGCGAGCGTTTTCCGGTCGATGGTCAGGTGCTCGAAGGCAGCAGCCACGCCGACGAAGCGTTGATCACGGGCGAGAGCCTGCCCGTGCCCAAGCAGCCCGGCGACCCTGTCACCGGCGGGGCGATCAACGGCGAAGGCCGATTGCTGGTTCAGACCCTGGCGCTGGGCAGCGAGACCGTGCTGGCGCGCATCACTCGCCTGGTGGAGGACGCCCAGGCGGGCAAGGCACCGATCCAGAAACTGGTAGATCGGGTCAGCCAGGTCTTCGTGCCAGCGGTACTGGTATTGGCACTGATTACCCTGGCGGGCTGGTGGATGGCCGGCGCGCCCATGGAAACGGCGCTGATCAATGCCGTCGCCGTACTGGTCATCGCCTGCCCCTGCGCGCTGGGGCTGGCCACGCCCACGGCGATCATGGCCGGTACCGGGGTCGCCGCGCGCCACGGCATCCTGATCAAGGACGCCGAAGTACTCGAACGCGCCCATGCCGTCGATCGGGTGGTCTTCGACAAGACCGGCACCCTGACCTCCGGCAGCCCACGCATTCTCCACAGCCAGGCCGTGGCCGGAGACCCCACGCAGTTGCTGCAACTGGCTGGCGCCCTGCAACGCGGCAGCGAACACCCCCTGGCCAAGGCTGTGCTGGACGCCTGCGGCGAACAGGGCCTGGACACGCCCTCCGTCAGCGCCAGCCAGTCGCTGGCGGGCCGAGGCATTGCCGGGCGCGTGGAAGCGCGCGAGCTGGCGCTGGGCAATCACCGCCTGTTGGCCGAAAGCGGCTTGCAGCCAGGCGAACTCGTGGCCCAGGCCCAGGCGTGGGAAGCCCAGGGATGCACCTTGTCATGGCTGATCGAGCGTGCTCCGCAGGCACGGGTGCTGGGTCTGTTCGCCTTTGGTGACAGCCTCATGCCCGGCGCCGGCCAGGCCATTGGGCAATTGCACGCGCAAGGGATCGGCTGCTGCCTTCTGACCGGAGACAACCGGGGCAGCGCCAAGGTGGTCGCCCAAGCGTTGGGCATCGATGACGTACACGCCGAAGTATTGCCGGCCGACAAGGCCGCGATCGTGGCGGCCCTCAAGCAGTCCGGCGTGGTGGCCATGGTCGGTGATGGCATCAACGACGCCCCGGCCCTGGCTGCGGCCGACATCGGCATCGCCATGGGCGGTGGTACCGACGTGGCCATGCACGCTGCCGGCATCACCCTGATGCGCGGCGACCCGCGGCTGGTGCCCGCTGCCCTTGAGATCAGCCGCAAGACCTATGCGAAGATCCGCCAGAACCTTTTCTGGGCCTTCATATACAACCTCATCGGCATTCCCCTGGCTGCCCTGGGCTACCTCAACCCGGTGCTGGCCGCCGCCGCCATGGCGCTGTCGAGCGTCAGCGTGGTGAGCAATGCCCTGTGGCTGAAAGCCTGGAAACCCACGCAGCAGCAGGAGACCCCATGAACATAGGCCAGGCCGCCCGGCACAGCGGGCTCAGCGCCAAGATGATCCGCTACTATGAATCGATCGGCCTGCTGCGCCCGGCCACGCGCAGCGACAGCGGCTACCGCCTCTACCAGCCCGAAGACCTGCACAGCCTGGCCTTCATCAAGCGCTCGCGCGACCTGGGGTTCTCCCTGGAAGAAGTCGCGCGCCTGCTCACCCTGTGGCAGGACCGCCAGCGCGCCAGCGCCGATGTCAAGGCCTTGGCCACCCAGCACATCGATGAGTTGAACCGCAGGATCGAGGAGCTGGTGAGCCTGCGCGACACGCTGAGCGAGCTGGTCGCGCATTGCCAAGGAGACGAGCGACCGGATTGCCCGATCCTCAAGGACCTGGCCAACGGCAAAGGCTGCTGCAGCCCCTGATTCAACAAATACACATTTTGTCCTATAAAAACGCCCGCCCCGGCCGATGTCCTTATCACCTGCCTCAATGTGACAAAAACAAAATTTCCGGGAGCGTGGATGAACATCAAGCAAAAACTGACGTGGGCGTTTGCCGTGATAGCCGGCCTGCCCATTGTCCTGGTAGCCACCCTGGTGGTGATCAACCTGCGAGGCGAGGCCCGCGATGAATTCCTGGACAGCAGCAGCCGGGAAATTCGTCAAGTCGCCAATGCCATGAACCTGTTCTTCGAGGCGATCGACCAGAACGTCGACTACCTCGCCGCGCAGCCCTTGATTGGCAACACCGGCAGCAACCTGAGCAAGTACATGGGCGCCGCCCCTTCCAGCGAGCTTGGCGAGCAGGACACACAGGTGCTCGACCTCTTCACCCGCCTTGGGCAGACCCACCCAGGCTACGCCTACCTTTCCTACGGCATGCTCGACGGCGGCTACGTCACCTGGCCTGCCGGGCAGAAGTTCTCCAACTACGACCCACGCCAGCGTCCCTGGTACCAGTTGGCCATGGCCAACCCGGGCAAGACCGTACGCACCGGCGCCTACTACTGGGCCGCCGACGACACCGTGCTGATCAGTACCGTGCGCAGCGTCGCCAACCAGCTGGGCAACCCGGGCGGCGTGGTCAACATCGATGTATCGCTCAACGGCCTGACCGAGATCGTAAAAAAGATCAAGCTAGGGGAAAGCGGCTACCTGCTGCTGGTGGAAAAAAACGGCAACGTGATGGTCGATCCTCGCGATGCAAGCCACAACTTCAAGCAGCTGGCAAGCTTCGGGGAGGGCTATGACGCGCTGGCCAAGGCTGGCAAGGGCCTGGTGGAAGTCGAGCTCGGCGGCCAGCGCTACATGGCCAACGTCTATCCCGACGACAGCCTGGGCTGGACCTTCATCGGCCTGATCCAGGAGCAAGAGGTGATGCAGAGCACTACCCAGCTGACCTGGCTGGTCGGCATCATTGCCTTGGTCCTCGCTGTCGTGTTCGCCATCGTCGGCGCTGCCTTCGCCAAGGTCATCGTGCGCCCCATCAACAGCGTCAGCAGTGGCCTGGAGGGCATCGCCCAGGGCGAAGGCGACCTTACCCGCAGCCTCGATGTGCGCGGCCGCGATGAAACCGCGCAACTGGCCAGCTGGTTCAACCAGTTCCTCGGTGCGATCCGCAGCCTGATCCAGCACATCGGCCAGGCCGCGAGCCAGATCCTCAGCACCTCGGCCAGTTCCACCCGCGTTTCCAGCGACATGGCCGAAGCGGCAGGGCGCCAGCGCGAGGCCGTGGACATGGTCTCCACTGCCTTCCATGAGATGGTCGCCACCGCCAACGAAGTGGCCCGCTCGTGCAGCCAGGCCGCGGACTCGGCCGACAGCGGCCAGCAACAGGCCCGCGAAGGCCAGCAGCAGATCGACGCCGCCGTGCAGAGCGTCGATCGCCTGAGCCAGGAGATCGAGCAATCGGCCCAGTCGATCCAGCAGCTGGAGCGCGACAGCAATGCCATCCAGTCGATCCTGGGCACCATCCGCTCGATTGCCGAGCAGACCAACTTGCTGGCGCTCAATGCCGCCATCGAAGCCGCCCGAGCCGGTGAGCAGGGCCGAGGCTTTGCCGTGGTGGCCGACGAAGTCCGGGCACTGGCCAAGCGCACCGCCGACTCCACCGCCGAGATCGACGGCCTGCTTGGCAACCTCGCCTCGCGCACCGCCGAAGTGGCCGAGCAGATGCATGCCAGCCTCGAGGTCTCGCAGCAGTCGGTGAGCCGCATTGGCCTGGCGCGCGACAGCTTCGGGCAGATCCGCGAGTCGGTGGACATCATCCGCGACATGAACACCCAGATCGCCACTGCCGCCGAAGAGCAGCACCAAGTGGCCGAGGACATCAACCGCCACATCAGCCAGATCCACGGCGATGCCCAGCTGGTGGCCGAGCTTGCCAGCGCCGCGCGCCAGGACTCGCAGAGCCTGGCGGGCTTGTCGAGCGAGCTGGACAGCCTGGTGCGGCGCTTCCGGACCTGACCATGGGTTGGCGCCGTTTGCCCACGCGGCGCCATCACCGCCCTCCCCGGTCTAGCGCTCCAGGATCACCGTCACTCCCTGGCCGCCCGCCGCGCACATCGAGATCAACCCGCGTCCTTTGCCGGCCTGGTCCAGCAACTTGGCCAGGTTGGCCACGATACGCCCGCCCGTGGCAGCGAATGGATGCCCTGCCGCCAGCGAGCTGCCCTTGACGTTGAGCTTGCTGCGATCGATCGCCCCCAGCGGCGCGTCCAGGCCCAGGTGGGTACGGCAGTACTCGGGGTCTTCCCAGGCCTTGAGGGTGCACAGTACCTGCGCGGCAAACGCCTCGTGGATCTCGTAGTAGTCGAAGTCCTGCAGGGTCAGGCCATTGCGCGCGAGCAACCGGGGCACGGCGTAGACAGGCGCCATCAGCAATCCTTCCTGCCCCTTGACGAAGTCCACCGCGGCGGTCTCGCCATCGACCAGGTATGCCAGCACCGGCAGCCCACGCTCGCGAGCCCAGTCCTCGCTTCCCAGCAGCACCAGCGAGGCACCGTCGGTGAGCGGGGTCGAGTTGCCAGGGGTGAGCGTGCCTTTTGCGCTGCGCTCGAAGGCGGGCTTGAGCTTGGCCAGCTTGTCCAGAGTCAGGTCGGCGCGCAGGTTGTTGTCGCGGTTGAGCCCAAGGTACGGCGTCACCAGGTCATCCTGCCAGCCTTCGGCATAGGACTTGGCCAGGTTCTGGTGGCTGAGCAGGGCCAGCTCGTCCTGCTCGGCGCGAGGAATCTGCCAGGCCTGGGCCATGAACTCGCAGTGCTCGCCCATCGACAAGCCCGTGCGCGCCTCGGCAACCCGCGGCAAGTCGGGCTTGAGGTGGGCAGGCCGCAGCTTGATGAACGGCTTGAGGCGCTCGCCCGTGGACTTGCCGCGGTTGGCCTCGAGCAACACGTGGCGCAAGCCCTCGCTGACCGCGATCGGCGCGTCGGAGGTGGTATCGACGCCCCCGGCGATGGCGCTGTCGATCTGCCCCAGGGCGATCTTGTTGGCCGCCAGCAGCGTAGCCTCGAGCCCCGTGCCACAGGCCTGCTGGAGGTCGTAGGCCGGGGTTTGCGGCGATAGCCGCGAGCCCAGTACACACTCGCGCGCCAGGCTCATGTCACGCGTGTGCTTGAGCACTGCTCCCGCCACCACCTCCCCCAGGCGCAGGCCGTGCAGGCCGTAGCGCTCGACCAGGCCTTCGAGGGCCGCGGTGAGCATCACCTGGTTGCTGGCAGTGGCGTAGGCGCCGTTGGAACGAGCGAAAGGTATTCGATTGCCGCCTATGATCGCGACCCGGCGCGCTGGACGCATGTGATGTCCTCCTGCTATCAATGATTCGTACAGCCTAGGTGTTTTTTTCGCATCCGAACGACCGTAATGCAAAGTTGGTCCACACTTGCCAGCTTGCCATCAGGGAGAACCGTACATGAGCGATCGTTATCTCGGCTTTGCCAACTCCAACCTCGGTCGACGCGTGGTCGATGCCGTCGGCCTGCCCCGCCCCGCGCACCTGGAGCGCTGGCCAGCGGGCCGCTTGCGTCCGGTGGAGGGGCCCCTGCTACTGGGCGGCGGCCCGCTGGCCAACAAGGTCGAAGGCTTCGCCCAACGCCTGACAGACGAACCGTACGGTTTCGCAGGCCAGGACTTGCGGTCACCGCCCTGGGTGGCGGGCCTGGGCCCGAAGGTCAAGGCCGTGGTGTTCGATGCCAGCCACCTGTCGGACCCCGAGTCGCTTTCGCAGTTGCGCGAATTCTTCCAGCCGCTGCTGCGCAGCCTGGCGTCCAGCGCCCACGTGGTGATCCTCGGCCGGGCGCCTGAACAGCTCGACGACCCACTGGCCAGCATCGCCCAGCGCGCCCTCGAAGGTTTCAGTCGATCGCTGGGCAAGGAACTGCGCAACGGCGCCACGGTACAGCTGCTGTATGTCAGTCCCGCGGCAGAAGACCAGCTCGAAGGCGCCTTGCGCTTCTTCCTGTCGCCCAAGAGCGCGTTCATCTCGGGTCAGGTGTTGCGTCTGGAGGCTTGCGCCGACCAGGTCCAGGACTGGACACGTCCACTGGCCGGGCGCCGGGCGCTGGTCACGGGCGCCGCCCGCGGCATTGGTGCATCGATCGCCGAAACCCTGGCGCGCGACGGTGCCGAGGTGGTACTGCTCGACGTGCCCCAGGCCAGGTCCGATCTCGATGCCCTGGCCTCGCGCCTGGGCGGACGCAGCCTGGCGCTGGATATCTGCGCCGCCGATGCCCCGGAGCAATTGCTCGCCGCCTTGCCCGACGGCATCGACATCGTGGTGCACAACGCCGGCATCACCCGCGACAAGACCCTGGCCAACATGACTCCCGAGTACTGGGATGCGGTCATGGCGGTCAACCTCATGGCCCCGCAACGCCTGACCCAGGCCCTGTACGACGGTAACGCCCTGCACGACGGCGCGCGGATCATCCTGCTGTCGTCGGTCAGCGGCATCGCGGGCAATCGTGGCCAGTCCAACTACGCCGCCAGCAAGGCCGGCCTGATCGGCCTTGCCCAGGCCTGGGCGCCCAAGCTGGCCAAGCACGGCGCCAGCATCAATGCCGTCGCGCCCGGCTTCATCGAGACCCACATGACCGGCGCCATGCCCGTGTCCCTGCGCGAAGCCGGGCGGCGCCTGAGCTCGCTGGGCCAGGGCGGACTGCCCCAGGACGTGGCCGAGGCCGTGGCCTGGCTCGGCCAGCCGGGCTCCGGCGCGGTCAACGGGCAGGTACTGCGCATCTGTGGCCAGGCGGTGATGGGAGCATGAGCATGGAGCGTAGATGGCACGACCTGCACAGCCTCGACTCGCGCGCCAGCCTGTACCTGCGCGCGCTCGGCAAACGCAAGATCACCAGCCGCACACTGCCCGCGCATGGCTTGCGCTGCATGCTGCGGGTCGACCGCGACAACCTGGCGGCCTATCGCAAGCTCTGCCGCTTCACCGATGACGGCCGCCTTCCCAGCACCTACCCGCATGTGATGGCCTTCAACCTGCAGCTGCAGCTGCTGACCGCCCGTGACTTTCCCTTCCCGCTGCTGGGGCTGGTGCACCTGGACAACCACATCCGCGTGCACCGGCCGCTGGGCGGTATCGATGGCCTGCTTTTTACCGTGCGCGCCGACAACCTGCAGCCTCATGCCAAAGGTGGCACCTTCGAGCTGGTCACCGAGGCACACGATGGCCTGGGCCTGCTCTGGAGCGAGACCAGCCGCATGCTGGTGCGTGGCCTGCGCCTGGACGGCACGCCCAGCGAAGCACCCGATGAGGAGAAGGTAGCGCCGCAGGCGCTTCCCGAGCTCACCCGCTGGTACGCCGACACGGATATCGGCCGGCGCTACGCCAAGGTCTGTGGCGACTACAATCCCATCCACCTGAGCGGCACCAGCGCGCGGTTGTTCGGCTTCACGCGTGCTATCGCCCATGGCATGTGGACCCAGGCCATGGGCTTGGCGGCCTTGCGCAGTCATCTTCCGGCCAGCGGGTATGCATTCGAGTCAGGCTTCGGCAAACCGGTACGCTTGCCCAGCGAGGTCATCCTCAAGGCCAGCGCAGCGGGGGCCGAGGGGCGATTGCGCCTGGAAAGCCATGACGGACTGGTCCATATGATCGGTGGCTGGCGGACGCTGTAGGCGCGCCCTGGCGTCCCTCTTGCTTTGCACCCCCGCTCCCCCGAAGCTATGCGCCTAGAGGAGAGCATCCGATGAACCTGCAAGAACTCACCCAACGCCTGCACCAGATCCGCGACAACAACGATTGGCGAGGTTTCCACAGTCCGAAAAACCTGGCCATGGCCGCCAGCGTCGAGATGGCCGAGCTGGTGGAAATCTTCCAGTGGCTCAGCGAGGACCAGTCGCGCCAGCTGGCGCCCGAGCAACTTGCCCACGCCGGCCAGGAGGTCGGCGATATCGTGCTTTACCTTTTGCTGCTGTGCAGCGAACTGGGCCTGGACATGGACCAGGTCGTGCGGGCCAAGCTTGCCGACAGCGAAAGGCGCTTCGCCCGATGAACGACCGGCATTTCGATGAACTCGCCAGCCGCTTCGCCCAGAAGATCTACGGCGGCGCCAAGGGCGCGATCCGCCTGGCGGTATTGCAGGCCGACCTTGCCGAGGTATTGCCAGAGACGCCGTTGCGCGTGCTCGACGTGGGCGCGGGCCTGGGCCACATGTCGCTGTGGCTGGCCGAGCGCGGTCATCAGGTGACCCTCGCCGAGCCCGCGGCCCCCATGCTCGACGGCGCTCGCGCGCGCTTTGCCGAGGCCGGACGACAAGCGACGTTCATCCAGGCGCCGTGGCAGGACCTGCCGGGCCAGCTTGCCGAGCCCTTCGACCTGGTGATCTGCCATGCGGTGCTGGAATGGCTGGCCGAACCCGAGACCATCCTCGCCCCGTTGCACCAGCTCACCCGCCCTGGCGGCTGGCTGTCGCTGGCCTTCTACAACCGCGACGCGCTGGTCTATCGCAACCTGCTCAAGGGACATCTGCGCAAGCTGCGCAGCGACAGCCTGGCTGGGGAGAAGCAGAGCCTGACCCCGCAAAAACCGCTTGATCCGCGAACGTTGCGGGCGCAACTTGAACCCATCTGGCATGTCGAAAAGGAAAGTGGCGTGCGGGTGTTCCACGACTACATGCCTCGCGAGTTCCAGGCCAAGGCCGAGCTTGCCGACCTGCTGGAAATGGAGCTGGCCCATCGTCGCCATCCGGCCTTTGCCGGCCTGGGCCGCTACCTGCACTGGATCTGCCGACCGCGTTGATCTCACTGCCGGGAGGAATACATGCCGTACCCAAGACTGGCCGTTTCGCTATGCGCTCTGATCCTCGCTGGCTGCCAGGGCAGCAACCCCTACGTCGCCAGTTCCCGGCCGTTGCCGCCTGCGCCGCCCCAGGCGGCGCAGGTCTTCGACAGCAGTGCCTACCCGGCCGCGCCGCGCGACTACGGACGCTACCGCAGCTGGAGCTGGCGCAACGGCCAGCTGCCACCCGGCACGGCGTCGGCCGATCCTGCGCAACTGGCCGATGCGGTCAGCAACGCCCTTGACCAGCATGGCCTGCGTCCAGCTCGCGGTGCGGGCGCCGACCTGCTGGTCAGCGCCCAGCTGCGCCTGGAGCGCCGCGTGCGCCAGGTGCGGGACTATGACGGCTATCCCTATGGAGGCTATCCCTATGGCGGCGTCGGCTATGGCGGCTATCGCCATGGCTACGGCGCCTACGGCAGTGTCCCGATCATGCGCACCTACGAGGTCGAGGTGATGGTGGTGCGCATCGACCTGTTCGACGCCCGCGACGGCCAGCCGGTGTGGAGCGCCAGTGCCGAAAGCGGCAGCGGCAAGGACTCGGCCCGCGAACGCGAAAACGCCCTGCGCGAATCCGTGAGCAAGGCCCTGAGCGGCTATCCCCCCAGCTAACGTTCCAGGAGAACCACCATGTTGCGCCGTCACGTCATGCTTGGCTTCATGCTGGTACTCGCGGCCTGTTCGAGCAACAACGTCACCCAGGACTTCGACGCCAGCCGTGATTTCGCCGCCTATCGCAGCTGGAGCTGGCAAGAACCCGCGTTGCAGTACCGGCCCGACGACCCGCGCATCAAGAGCGACCTTACCGAGCAGCGTATCCGCCAGGCGGTCGAGGGCCAGCTCGACCAGCGCGGCCTGCGCCCGGTACAGGGCAGTGCCCGCGCCGATCTCAAGGTACGCACCTACCTGATCGTCGAGCAGCGCCAGCAACAGATCACCACCCATTACGGCGGCGGTTGGGGTGGCTACTGGGGAGGCTACTGGGGCGGGCCCATGTACAACGAGACCCGCAGCGTCGACTACAAGGTCGCGACCATCCAGGTCGACCTGTTCGACGGGCGTGACGGCAAGCTGGTCTGGCGCGGCAGCGCCGAGCAGGTCATGAACAACTATCCGCCCAGCCCGCAGGAGCGGAGCACGGCTATCCACAAGACGGTGGCGCAAGTGATGGACAACTATCCGCCTCGCTGAAGCCCGCGAACCGCGCGGGCCTGCATGCCTTTTTGCGGTCCTTGCAGGCCCGCTTGCCTGTTCGCGTCTACCCTGACAATGAAAGCTGACTTGCAGCATGGTCTTCTTCAACGAACAGGGACGGCGATTTGCCAATGCAAAGCATTGTTCTCCTGCTGTGGCTTGCCTTGTGCACCGAACAAGATATCCATGAACGGCAGATTGCCAACGCCGTGACGCTCGGCGGCGGAGCCTGCGCGCTGGCCTGGCTGTTCGCCACTGGTCATACCTGGATCGGCTCGCAGCCCGAAGACGCAGGTCTGGCGCTGGTAATCGTCATGGCGCTGACCCTGCCCGGCTACATGCTCGGGCGTTTCGGCGGCGACGAGGTCAAGCTGCTGGCCGCGCTGGCCTTGGCCACCGACCACCACCATGTGCTGGGCACGTTCATCGGCGCCGGGGTGGCGGTGCTGGTGTGGATGGGCGGCAAGCGATGGTTCTTGTCCAAGCTCAGCCTGAAAGTGAAAAAACGGCTGGAAAAACTCGCGGAGGATGCCAGCAACAAACAGCCTTTCGCCCCGTATGTATTGGTAGGGTTTCTTCTTGCATCCGTATGGATCCATTGAGTCTCGCTGCGGTCGAATTCCTGTACACATCATGTACATCGTCGCGAAGTGCGACTACCGTTTCAGCAGCCAGCCCGTCTGGCTACGGAAGCCAGGCTGTTTAAAAAAGGGAGCTGCACGTGAACGGATCCAACAGCGCCGTGAGTATCCTGGTCGTAGACGACCAGCCAGAAGCCGCGCAAGGAGTGTGCGAGTTTCTTGAGGCCAGCGGTTACGCCTGCGTACCTGCGTATACCCTTGTAGACGCCCTCGAGCGCTTCCAGGGCGACGCTACCATTGGCCTGGTCTTGTGCGAACTGCGCATGCCCGAGCTCGACGGCATCGACCTGCTCCGGGCGCTCAAGGTGATCGCTGGGTCCCAGCGTCCTTTCCAGGCCATCATGCTGACTGCTCACGCCAACAAGCGCGATGTGATTCGCGCGCTACGCGAAGGGTTTGCCGACTACTACGAAAAACCCGTCGCGCTGTCCGAGCTACTTGAGGCGGTGCAGCGCCAGGAAGCGGCGCTGCAGGAGCGCCAGCGCAATGTCGAGGAGCTCGGCACGCTCAACCAGCGCCTGCAGGAACTGGCCGAGTCCATCGACGGGCTGTATCACGACCTTGAGAAAGCTCGCGGCCAAGGGCCTTACCGGCGTGCGACCGACGTCGTGCCCGAGTTGCCGGACGACAAGTTGCCCACCCTGTTCGACAAGCTCTCGCCACGCCAGCTCGAAGTGGCCAAGCTGGTCAGCCAGGGCAAGACCAACTACCAGATCGCCTGCGAGCTGGGGATCACCGAGAACACCGTCAAGCTCTATGTATCGCAAGTCTTGCGCCTGACCCACATGCACAACCGCACGCAACTGGCGCTGGCCCTGACGCCGCACAACTCGCCCTTGCACCAGCGCTTCGCAACGCACTGAGACCGGGGTTCACACCGATCTCGCATAGGCGCTGCACGTTCAGCTGAATGGATTCGGTGTCCCCTGCCACCCTCGCACAACCCGATAGCCCTGCGTCCCGGCAAGGGCTCTGCCCTCGTTTCGTGACACAAGGCCAGATTCCCACCGGATGGAACCGTGCCTCACCTGATGTGGTGCTGGAAATTCGTGGGAGCGGCTTCAGCCGCGAACACCGGCGCAGCCGGTGCCAGGCACCGCACCAACCTCTTCGCGGCTAAAGCCGCTTGTATGTTTAGACTTGATGGGGTGGGCAGGACGGAAAGCCGAATCTGACTGCAGGTGAAAGGTTGCTGCTCCTGCGCTCAGGGACTGACCTGAAACTCCACCCGCGCCGTTTCGCCGCTTTCATCCAGCGCGCTCAGCTCGATGCGTCCCACGTGCTCGAAGTGCACCGCCAGGCCCTGCTGCCCGAGCGTCTCGCCCATGGGCTGGCCATTGACGAACCACCACCTGCGCCCCGCCCCGCCCAAGGCCGAGACATGCAGCTGCAAGGGCTCGCTGCTGGTGGCGGGGCGGCGCAGCTGGTCGCCGCTGCGGATGCCGACGATCGACAGTGGCGGCGCGGTGGCGGGTACTTGGGGCGGGCAGGTCGGGTCGGAGGCCGGCAGGCGCGCCGCTCGCCGCTCCTGCCTGGGCAGCCACGGCTCCAGGGGAGCAGGCCAGAGGGCCACCTCGCGCGCCTGGGCGCCGGGGCAGGGTTCGTCGACGCGCAGGCCGTGGGCATTGACCCAGACCTTTTCGCGCAGGCCCAGGCCCAACGGCTGGTCGGCAGCCTGCAAGGTGGGCGGGGTGGTGCCGTCCAGGGTCCAGGCGAAGCGCTGGCGCCGGCAGTTCGGGTCTTGCCGGCTCAGGAGCTGGCCCAGCGGCCAGCAGATCGCGGCGACTCCGACACTGTCGGGCACGGCCGATACTGGGGCAGCGAGGCCACGCTGGCGGTCGCGGTTGCCGAGCAGGTCATGGACCTGCAGCATCAACGGGGCGGCCGAGGCCAGGCCGAACTGGCCAGGCACCGGGGTTCCGTCGGGCCGGCCGATCCAGACGCCGACCAGGTAGCGCGGGCCCACGCCGATCGACCAGGCATCGCGAAAACCGTAGCTGGTGCCAGTCTTCCAGGCCAGCTGCGGGCGCTGCACCAGCTCGGCGGTGGGGTCGTGGTCAGGGCGGGCCTGGCCTGCAAGAATACGCCGTATGATCCAGGCCGAGCCAGGCGACAGCAGGCGCCGTTCGACCAGGGGATCCTGGGGTTGCAGGCGGATCCTGGCGCTGTGACCTTGGCGGGCGAGCGCGGCGTAGCCACCGACCAGGTCTTCGAGGCGACTGCCCGCGCCACCCAGGATCAGCGACAGGTTCGGCTCGGCCAGCGGTGGCAGTATCAGCGGCACCCCACCACTGCGCATGTGCGCGGCGAACCGCTTGGGACCGTAGGCTTCGAGCAGTTGCACCGCAGGCAGGTTGAGCGACAAGGCCAGCGCCGAGCTTGCCGAGACCGGGCCGCTGAAGCCCATTGAGAAGTTGCCCGGCCGATAGTCCCCATAGCGTCGCGGCACGTCCTGCAGCAGCGACTCGGAATGAATCAGGCCGTCGTCCATCGCCATGCCATACAGGAAAGGCTTGAGGGTCGAGCCAGGCGAGCGCAGGGCGCTGACCATGTCGACATGCCCGAAGCGGCGCTCATCGCCCAGGTCGACCGAGCCCAGGTAGGCGCGCACGGCCATGGTCTGCGACTCGACCACCAGCACAGCTGCCGAGGTCCGCTCGGGCAGCCGGGCGCGCCAGCCCAGCAGCAGGTCTTCGAGACGGCGTTGCAGCGAGGCATCGAGGGTGGTGCGGATCAGTGGCGGGCTGTTGGCGTGGTTCAGTCGCCGCGCGAGCAAGGGGGCCAGCGCGGGCTCCTGGCGGGGCGCCAGCAGCAGCGGCTCCTCGCGCGCCTCGGCGACCTGCCGGGCGGGCCATACCTGATAGTCGGCCAGGCGTTGCAGGACCTTGTCGCGGGCGTGCTGGGCTCGCTGCGGGTGCCGGTCCGGACGCAAGCGGCTGGGAGCCTGGGGCAACACCGCGAGCAGCGCGGCCTCGGCGGGGGTCAGATGCAGCGGCGACTTGCCCAGGTACGCCCAGCTGGCTGCCGCGACTCCTTGCAACGTACCGCCGAAGGGCGCACGGTCGAGATAGATCTCGAGGATCTGGTCCTTGGACAGGTACCACTCCAGCTGCGCGGTGCGCCACAGCTGGCGCAGCTTGCCCGGCAACGTGCGTGGGTGCGGGTCGAGCAGGCGCGCGACCTGCATCGACAAGGTGCTGCCACCCGACAGCACCCGCCCGCCACGCAGGTTGAGCCAGGCGGCGCGTGTCAGGGCCAGCGGATTGATCCCGGGGTGGCTGTAGAACCAGCGGTCCTCGTAGGCGAGCAGCGCCTGCAGGTACAGCGGCGAGACCTGCTCGCGTCTGACCGGGTAGCGCCACACACCATCGGCATCGGCGAACCGCCACAGCGGCGTGCCATCCTCGGCCAGTACCACGCGCGCCAGGTCGTCGGCGGGCATCGGCAGCGGCCACAGACGGTCGGCCAGCCACGGCAACGCCAGGACCAGGACGCCGGCCGCAAGCACGGCGCGCAACAGCCTGGCGCGGCGGGTACGGGCCCGGACTAAGCTGAGCATCGATACACCTGGGCCAGGGAACCGACATGGCTGGGTGATGGCCCAAGACTTGGAAACGGCACGTACGCCAACGCGCAGATCAGGAAGCGACTATGCATGTAGAAGGTTTTTTCGAATGGCTGGGCCAGGCACTGGGTTCGTTGATCCGTTTCATCGTCGATGCGCTGAGCGGGATATTCAACTGGCTCGCCACTGCCGGGAGCAATTTCATCGAGGGCCTGGCGCGCACCCTGGGCATGGACACCTCGCTGGTCAGCATCCTGGCCCTGATCGTCGGGCTGCTGTTGCTGTACTCGGCGGTCCGGGCGTTCATGGGTGCGTCGGTCATCATGGGGATCATCTGGTTGCTGCTGGGGCTGTGGGTATTGAGCTGGGTGGTGCACTAGGGTAACGCCAGACCGCCCGCTCACGTGGTGAGCAGGCGGTCGTTCGGCGCTATCGGCCGGTACTGCTCATCGGCCCGTGATGACCATTTCCCCCTGCCCTTCCCCTACCGCCTGCAGGTTCGGCCGGTACATCGACTCGACCTGCGGCGGCGGCACGCGGTAGCTGCCGGGGGTCACGGCACGCGCCAGGTACAGCAGGTGCGTGGTGCCGTAGCTGTCCAGCTTGAGCGCCGCGACGTAGCGATCGTCACGAAACTCCTGGTGCACGATGCTGGCGTTCTGCATCGATTCGCGCCACTGCTGCACCGCGCTGCTGGCGTTTTCCAGGCTGGCGGCGCTTTGCGCAAGGTTCTGGTTCTCAAGCTCGAGGCCCGCAGGAAGCAGGTCGACCACCAGGGCGTCGGGCACGTGGGTCTGAGCCTTGAGCGCCAGGTGCACCAGCACCAGGTCGCCGCTGCGCAGGTTGCCCCTGTCCAGCGGTTGGCCGTTCATGCCCAGGTACTCGCGGCGGATCGACATGCCATTACCACTGGCCGGCGGCGCCTGGCGCGGGTAGCCAGACAGCGTGAGCTGCTGGTACAGGGTATCGCTGCCCAGGTTGCGCACGCTCATCGGGGAGGCCAGCGACGGGCCTTCGAGCATGATGCCCGACTCGGCGTTGTTCAGCTCGCGCACCTCGCCGGCGCTCTCCAGGCGTGCCTGCCAGCTGCCTTCCGGCTTGCCCAGCAGGCCACGACCGGCCAGGAACAGCGCGTTGCGCTCCTGGGTGGACAACCAAGGGTTGGCTGCGAGTTCGTCCGACAGTACGAACAGGCGCTGGTCGACCTGGTCACTGCCCAGGTCGTTTTCCTGCAACAGGGACAGGATCAATGCCTGGTCGCGCAGGGCACTGCCATAGTCGGCCATCCAGCCGTCCTTGCGCCCGGCCGCCAGGCCGGCCTGCAGCGCCTGTTGCGCGCGCGGCTTGTCGCCCATCTTGTCCAGGGCGATGGCCAGTTGCACCAGTGGCAGCCCCGAGCGCGCATCGCTGCGCCGCTCGAACAGGCTGCGCAGGGCGCCCAGCGGCGCCTGCTGGCTACGCGCGAGCACCAGCGCCGCATAGGCCTGCACGGCAAAGCGGGTATGGGCATCGTCCTCGCTGTAGTCGACTTCGATCAGGTTGCGCTCCTGCACATACCGCAGCAGGCGCTCGCTGGCCTTTTTCAGCGCCTCGCCCGGTACGCCAAAGCCCTGGTCGCGAGCGCGCAGCAGGAAGTCGGTGACATAGGCGGTCAGCCAGTATTGCTCCTCGTCATCCGAACTCCACAGGCCGAAGCTGCCGTTGTAGCGCTGCATGCCCAGCATATGCTCGATGCCCATCTCGATCTTGCGCTTGCGCACCTCGCTCGGCTCGCCCTTGATGCCCAGGCGTTTCAGGCTCTCGGCATTGGCGTATAGGGAGGGATAGAGGCCGCTGGCGGTCTGTTCCAGGCAGCCATAGGGGTAGGCTTCGAGCGCGCGGATCTGCTCGGCCAGGTTCAGCGGCGGGCGGCTCGACAACGCCAGGCTCGCCTGGAGCCCGGCCGGCTCGTAGGCGTCCAGGTCGGCCGGCGGCAGGCTCCAGGGCTGCTCCTTGAGCGCCACGCGGTAATGCGTGAGCACCGCTGGATAGGCCGGCCGCACGCCCAGGGTCCATTCGCGCTGGAATACCCCAGGCGTCTCGCCCGGCAACTGCAGCCCACTCACCTGGACCCGCACCTTGCCCTGGCCAAGGCCGCCCTGGGCCTGCACCGGGATCCTCAGGGTGGAGCGCTGGCCCTCGGCCAGGCTGACGCTCTGCTGACTCGCGGCAAGCAGGCTGAGCTGGCCTTCGCTGGTCACCTGCACGTCCAGTCGTTGGGCCTTGCCGGAAAGGTTGGAAAGGTCCAGCGCAAGCTCGGTACGGTCGCCCCCGGCCAGAAAGCGCGGCGCCGACAGCTCGGCGATCAGCGGCGCCGCCACCACCGTCTTGCCTTCGGCCATGCCGAAACGATCATCGCTCCAGGCCTGGGCCATCAGGCGCAACTCGCCATTGAAATCGGGAATCTCGACTGTCGCCTGGCCCTCACCCTGGGCATCGAGGGTCACCGGCACGCTTTGCCGGGCGACGATGGTCACCGAGGTGTCGGGCCGCTTGCCGCCCTTGGCCATGGCCGCGTCGCCACCGAAGGCCAGGCTGGCCAGGCGGCCCTGGCCGGCCTCGATCAGCTGGCCGTAGATATCCAGCTGGTCGGCGCCGTAGGCCTTGCGCCCGAACAGGCTGGCGAAGGGATCCGGGGTCTTGTAGTCAGTGATGTTGAGGATGCCCACGTCGACCGCCGCCAGCAGCACATGCACCTGGCCGGGCACGCTGCCGTCGGCATTGGTGGCCTTGAGCCTGACAGTCAGTGGCTGTTTCGGACGCATCCTCTCGGGCGCCTGCAGGGCCAGGGCCAGCTTGCGCTCGGCTCGTTGCAGGGGCAGGTGCAGCACGCCGACGGCACGCTTGGGCGTGGCATTGACCTTGCGCTCGCCCGGGCGGATGACCAGGGCGCTGATGTACAGGTCGTGGCGGGCCCACTGCTTGTCCAGCTGCACGTCGAAGGTCTTGCCCTCGGCGGGCACGGTGATTTCCTGCCACCACAGCGGCCCGTCGCTGGACTCGACCATCAGGTAGCCGCTGCCCGCCGCGGGCGGTGTCACCGTCACCTTGGCGGTAGCGCCATCGGCGTAGGCGGGCTTGTCCAGCGCCAGCTTGACCTGGTCGGGCCGCACCGCGCCACCCTCGGCGTTGTCCTGGGCCCGATAACCCGCCCAGAAGCGCTCGCTGCTGACCAGCCCGGTCTGCGGGTCTTCGACCTCGACGCGGTACGGCCCCCACTCGACCTGGAAGCTCAGCCTGGCGCTGGAGCCGGCCTTGACGCTGACGGTCTCCTCGCTCTGGGTCAGGAATTTCTCGTTGAAGCTGTAGCTCCAGCCATCGCTCTGGGAGTAGTTCCAGTAGTAGTCGCGGCGCTCGCGTATCAAGCGCACCTTGAGACTGTCGGCGGCCAGCTTGCGCCCTTCGCGATCGGCGACCAGCACCTCGAATTCGACCGGGCCGTCGCTGTCGGTTTCCTCGCCATCGAACAGTCCGCGCAGGCCCGGCAGGCGCTCGGCGGGCCAGATCGGCTGCTCGAGCCGGCGGGTGATCGGCCGTCCTCCGGACTCCTGCAGGCTTGCCTGGACGGTCAGCTGCAAGGGCGAACGAGCCTCGGCCCAGCGGTTCTCGATGTCCAGCGTGGCCTTGCCGGCGTTGTCGAGAGTGACTTCCTGCAGTTCCAGGTCCTGGCTCAGGTCGGTCTCGGTGATCGAGCCGAACTGGTAGCCGGGCAGCGCCGGGACCGCCTCGCGCAGTGGCCGCACATAGGCCTGCCCGCTCAAGCGATTGCCCGCAGCTGGGGCGCCATACAGGTAGCGGCCATTGACCTGGACCTGCGCCTGCTCGTCCATGCGCAGCGGCACGACGCTGCCCTTGAGTTCGAGCGCCAGTCGTTCGGGAAGAAAGTCCTCTACCAGGATCTCATGCACCTGCTTGCGCCCGCCGCCCAGGTCGAGCAGCAGTTGCCAGCGCCCGGTCGGGGCTTCGCTGGCCAGTTGCAGCTGATACTGGAACAGGCCGTTTGCATCGGCCTCCCAGACGAACTTGCGGCTGACCTGCTCATCGGGGCGGCGCACCTCGACGCTGATCGGCTGGGCCTTGACCGGATGACCGTCCTGGTCGCGCAGCAGGCCATTGAGCAAGACGGTTTCGCCTGGGCGATACAGATCGCGCGGGCCGAACATGAAGAATTGCAGGGGGTTGGACTGCGGGCCGGCAATGTCGAACTCGGCCAGGTCCAGCGCGGCGGTGTTCAGGCGCAGCAGGGTGGTGTGCACGCCCTGGCGAGCGATCAGCACATCCGCCTTGGGCGGCATGGGCAGCTGCGCGTGGCCCCCGCCGTCGGTCTTCGCCTGGGCCAGCAGCTTGCCCTGGGCGTCATGCAGCTCGAGTTCCACATCACCCATCGCCTTGCCGCCCTCGAGCGCCTGGGCGAAGACATCGAGCCGGTCGCGGTAGCGATGCGCCGACACGCCGATATCGCTCAGGGTGAACAAGGTCGCCGGCTGCGAGTAGTCGTAGGTACCCGAGGCGCGCATCACGGCCAGGTACACGCCCGGCGCTTGCAGTGGCTTGATCCCGGCGATCGGCAGCAGCACGGTCTCGCGGGTATTGCGCGCAGGGTCGAGGTCGAAGCGGCCGCTGTAGACCAGGTCAGCCATGTCCAGGGTCTCCCTGGACTGGTAGTCGTACAGGCTGCTGTTGCGACCCCAGTTGGCGAGGAAGGTCGAGAGCGACTCGGGCTTGACGCGGAAAAACTCCACGTCGACCTTGGCCACGTTGAGGGCAATCACCGGCAGGCCCTCGGCCAGGCGCGTCGGCAACAGCGAACCGCGGCTCGCAAAGCCCACGGTCGGCTGCATGTCGCGGGTTTCCAGGCGAGTCACGGATTCGCTGCCAAGGCGCTTGCCGGTGACGGCCAGCACGCTCGCATCGACGGTCAGCACCAGCTTGCGTTGCGGTTCCAGGTGGCGCAGGCGCAGCTCCATCTGGTTATCGGAAAGCTCCCATGCACCGTCGACCTTGCCCTTGAGCGTGTCGACCAGGTGCAGCTTGCCGGCGAAATCCTGCTGCGCATCGAGTGGCACCGAGAAGCTGATCGCCAGGGCGCTGGCCCCATCGAGCTGCACCTCGGATACGTCCAGTACGCTCAGTTCGCGGCTCTCGTAGCGCTTGGCCAAGAGCGCCTGGTCCGCCCGCTTGGGCACCTCGCCCTGGGTCGTACTGGCGACGGGCTTTTCAACGGGAGGGGTTTTGTCAGGCGACGATGAATCGCAGGCACTGAGCAAGGCCAGCGCGCAGGCCAGCAACAATCCTTTGTCGAGCATGGGGAACTCTTTGGCAGCGTGTTCGTGAGGGCAGCCACTATAGCGCACCGCAGCGGTGCCGTAGCGCGTGGCAGGCGACGAGTCAGAGCAGGTTCGCGCCATCACGTGCCCGGACGCTACAATGCGGGCCCTCGAGGAGTCAGCATGTTTCCAGTGTCCAACGACTGGCGCGACCGAGCCACCCACCGCAAGGTGTGGGGCCTGGCCGCGCCGATGATCCTGTCCAATATCTCCGTGCCGCTGGTGGCGCTGGTCGACAGCACCGTGATCGGCCACCTGCCCCATGCCCATCAGTTGGGTGCCGTGGCCGTGGGCGCCACGCTGTTCACCTTCATGATGGGGATGATGGGTTTCCTGCGCATGGGCTCCACCGGCTTCGCTGCCCTGGCAGCCGGGCGCGCCGATGGCGCGGCGCTGCGCCAGGTGCTGGTACAAGGCCTGTTGCTGGCACTGGCGTTCGCTGCGCTGCTTGGCCTGGCCGCCCTGCCCTTCAGCCAGCTGGCCCTGCAGCTGATGGACCCAAGCGCCGCGCTGCACCAATCGACCGAGGACTTTTTCCACACCCGACTGTTGGGACTGCCCGCCGCGCTGGCGAGCTACGCCCTGATCGGCTGGTTTCTCGGCACCCAGAACGCGCGCGCGCCACTGGCCATCCTGCTGGCCACCAATCTGCTCAATATCGCGCTCAACCTGTGGTTCGTGCTGGGCCTGGACTGGGGCGTGGTCGGCTCGGCGCGCGCCTCGGTGATTGCCGAATGGAGCGCCGCCCTGCTTGGCCTGGCCCTCACACGGCCCGCCTTGCGCGCCTATCCGGGTCACATGGCCTGGGCAGCGCTCAAGCGCTGGCACGCCTGGCGCCCGCTGCTGACGGTCAACCGCGACATCTTCGTGCGTAGCCTGGCGCTGCAGCTGGTGTTCCTGCTGATCGCCATCCAGGGTGCGCGCCTGGGCGAATCGACCGTCGCCGCCAACGCACTGCTGCTCAACGGCCTGATGCTCACCTCCTATGCCCTCGACGGCCTCGCCCACGCCGTCGAAGCCTTGTGCGGCCATGCCATCGGCTCCCGCGACGGCCATGCCCTGCGGCGAGCGCTGGTGGTCGCCGGTGGCTGGTCATTGCTGGTTGGCCTCGTATTCGGCGTATTGTTTCTGCTGGGTGGGCATCTGTTCATCGATCTGCAGACCGATATCGACAGCGTTCGCCAGGCGGCGTACCCGTACCTGCCGTATCTTGCGCTGCTACCGCTGATCGCCGTGTGGAGCTACCTGCTCGATGGCCTGTTCATCGGCGCCACCCGCGCACGGGAAATGCGCAACGGCATGCTGCTGACGGTGTTGTTGCTCCTGCCGTTCGCCTGGTTCTTGCAAGCGCTGGGCAATCACGGCCTGTGGATATCTTTTCTGCTG
>JAQZAY010000275.1 GCA_029239415.1 Pseudomonas sp.
AAGCGGCCGGGTGGCGTGGACCAGGTCGATGACGCGCTGGTGGCGGGGTTGAAGATTCAGTCGTCGTTCTAAGCCGTTTTGTTGTAAATTTACGCCATCTTCGAGAGCGTAGTGGGACCCATCGCGGGCCAGCCCGCGATTGGCAACCACACCAAAAACAAGAGTCACCCCATGCCCGAACATCCGCTCCACCACTTCTTCACCGCGCAACGGTCCAGGCCGACCTTCGAGTGGGGGCGTTACCAGCAGCGCGATGTGCTGATCATCGACCATCCCCGCTGCCAGGCGGCCTTCAGCCGTCAGGGTGCGCAGTTGCTGCACTTCCAGCCATCCGGTGAACGACCCTGGCTGTGGTGCGCCGAACAGTGGCCGCAGGTGGGCGCCATACGCGGCGGCGTGCCGGTGTGCTGGCCCTGGTACGGTCGTCATCCCAGCGAAGACCTCTGGCCTGCCCACGGCTGGGCGCGGCTGCTGGACTGGAAGCTGCAGGACAGCAGCGAGGACGAGGAAGGCGTGACCCTGAAGTGGCGCTTGCAACTGTGCGACTGGCAGGTCGACCTGCATGCCCGCCTGGGCGAGCGCATGGAACTGCGGCTGAGCACCGAGCACCAGGACAGCGAACCCTGCCAGTTGAGCCATGCGCTGCTGGCCTACTGGCGTATCAGCAACGTTTCAGAGATAGCGCTATCCGGGCTCGAGAACATTGAAGGCTACGACCGTCTGAATCGCCAGGCCTGCCGTCAGGACAAGGCCTTGAAGGTTCAGGGCGGCTGCCAGCGGGTCTACCCCGGCACCGCCGAAGTGCAATTGCACGACCCCGCCTGGCAGCGCCAGCTGTGCATCGACACCGGTGATAGCGATGACACGGTGGTCTGGCATCCTGGCAATCGTCCGCTGCTGGGTGTCACCGGCCGCGAGACCCGGGGCTTCGTCTGCGTCGAGGCCGCCAGCGGCTGCAACGACGGCCTGAGCCTGGCGCCGGGAGAGCGGGCGCACCTGCACCTGCAGGCGCACCGCCTCAGCTGAGTTCGTCGTCGATCGGGTAGCGGCTGGCGTTGAGGCTTTCCTTGATCTTGCGCAGGTGCGGCTGGAAATCCACCCCGCGGCGCAGGGTCATGCCGGTGGCCAGTACGTCGAGCACGGTCAGCTGTATGATGCGCGAGGTCATCGGCATGTAGATGTCGGTGTCCTCGGGCAACGGGATATGCAGGCTCAGGCTGCACGCCTTGGCCAGTGGCGAGTTGGCCGCGGTGAGGCCAAGCACCGAGGCGCCGTTGTCGCGGGCCAGGCGAGCGACCTCCACCAGTTCGCGGGTGCGCCCGGTGTAGGAAATGATCACGAAAAGATCACCCGTGTGAGCCACCGAGGCCAGCATGCGCTGCATCAGCACGTCGGCGTGGGCCGATACGGCCAGGTTGAAGCGAAAGAACTTGTGCTGCGCATCCAGGGCCACCGGGGCCGAGGCGCCCAGGCCGAAGAAGTGGATCTGCCGGGCCTGGATCAGCATGTCGACGGCACGGCTGATCTGCTGCGGGTCGAGTTGCTGGCAGGCACTGTCGAGCGAGGCGATGGCGCTGCCGAAGATCTTCTGGGTATAGGCGGCCGGATCGTCGTCGGCTTCCACTGCGCGGCTGACATAGGCGGCGCCGCTGGCCAGGCTTTGCGCCAGTTGCAGCTTGAGTTCGGGATAGCCGCTGACGCCGAACGAGCGGCAGAAGCGGTTGACGGTCGGCTCGCTGACCTTGGCAGCCTGGGCCAGGGCAGCGATGCTGAAGCGAGTGGCTTGTTGCGGGTTGAGCAGGATGACTTCGGCGACTTTGCGTTCGGCCTTGTTCAGCTCTTCCAGGCGTCCCTGGATCTGCTCCAGGAGGTTTCGCACGCGGTCCATGGTGTGTGTCCTTGAGTCGGGAAGTCAGCCGGCCACCGTAGGCAGCAGGCTTTTTGCACGGTGGCCTATCGTACTGATGGCCTGCGCGGCACACCACACCAATATGGCGCCTGTCGGATATGTTGTGTTTCTTACTACATTATTCCTTGAAAACGCCGATTGAAACCGGTATTTCTACTCCCACTTTAATAAAAGAACCAACATCATGGCTGCGATCAGCGTTGAACCTTGCACTTTCGCCCTCTTTGGCGCCCTTGGCGACCTGGCCCTGCGCAAGCTGTTTCCTGCTCTCTACCAGCTCGACCGTGCGGGCCTCCTGCACCCGGACACGCGCCTGCTGGCGCTGGGCCGCGAGGCGGGCAGTGCCGAGGCGCACCTGGCCTCGATCCAGGTCCACCTGCGCCAGCACGTGCCGGCGGCCGATCTCGACGACCCGGCACTCGAGCGTTTTCTTGGCCGCCTGAGCTACCTGCATGTGGACTTCCTCGAAGTCGAGGGCTACCAGGCCCTGGCCGGGGAGGTCGCCGCCAAGCTGCCCCTGATTGCCTACTTCGCCACGGCAGCGGCTGTCTACGGCGCGATCTGCGAGAACCTGGACAAGGTCGGCCTGGCGCCTCGCACCCGCGTGGTGCTGGAAAAGCCCATCGGCCACGACCTCGAGTCGTCGCGCCGGGTCAATGACGCAGTGGCGCGCTTCTTCCCCGAAAACCGCGTCTACCGTATCGATCATTACCTGGGCAAGGAGACGGTGCAGAACCTGATCGCCCTGCGCTTCGCCAACAGTCTGTTCGAAACCCAGTGGAACCAGAATTCCATCTCCCACGTGGAAATCACCGTGGCCGAGAAAGTCGGCATCGAGGGGCGCTGGGGCTACTTCGACAAGGCCGGCCAGTTGCGCGACATGATCCAGAACCACCTGTTGCAGTTGCTCTGCCTGATCGCCATGGACCCGCCCGCCGACCTCTCCGCCGACAGCATCCGCGACGAGAAGGTCAAGGTGCTCAAGGCGCTGGCACCGATCACCGGCGAAGGCCTGAGCAACCGCGTGGTCCGCGGGCAGTACATCGCCGGCTACAGTGAGGGGCGCTCGGTGCCGGGCTACCTGGAAGAAGACAACGCCAATGCCCAGAGCGACACCGAGACCTTCGTTGCCTTGCGCGCCGATATCCGCAACTGGCGCTGGGCCGGCGTGCCGTTCTACCTGCGCACCGGCAAGCGCATGCCGCAGAAACTGTCGCAGATCGTCATTCATTTCAAGGAGACGCCGCACTACATCTTTGCCCCGGAGCAGCGACTGCAGGTCGGCAACAAGCTGGTCATCCGCCTGCAACCGGACGAAGGTATCTCCTTGCGCGTGATGACCAAGGAGCAAGGGCTGGACAAGGGCATGCAGCTGCGCAGCGGGCCCTTGCAGCTCAACTTTTCCGACACCTGGCGCAGCGCGCGGATTCCGGATGCCTACGAGCGCTTGCTGCTCGAAGTGATGCGCGGCAACCAGAACCTGTTCGTGCGCAAGGACGAGATCGAATATGCATGGAAATGGTGCGACCAGCTGATCGCCGGGTGGAAGAATGCCGGCGATGCTCCCAAGCCGTACGCGGCTGGATCCTGGGGGCCGATGAGCTCGATCGCACTGATCACCCGAGATGGGAGGGCGTGGTATGGCGATATCTGAACTGCAATTACCGAACACCGTGACGGTGCATGAACTGGCCGATCCTGCAACGCTTGCCAGCGAGCAGGCCAGGGACGTCGCGCAGCGCTTGCGCCAGGCGATTGCCGCCAAGGGCCAGGCCACGGTCGTGCTGTCTGGCGGGCGAAGCCCGGTGCCGTTTCTCGAGCAGCTGTCGCGTGAAGCGCTGGACTGGTCGAAGGTGGTGGTGACGCTGGCCGATGAGCGTTGGGTGCCGACCGAGCATGCCGACAGCAATGCCGGCCTGCTCAAGCGCCACCTGCTGACGGGCGAGGCGGCGAAAGCCCGTTTCCTGGGCCTGTACCGTCCCAGTGCGACACTCGAGGCCGCGGCCGAAGAGGCTGATCATGCCTTGGCCGAACTGCCGCCGATCGACGTGCTGGTGCTGGGCATGGGCGATGACGGCCACACCGCGTCGCTGTTTCCGAACAGCCCCAACATCGATGCGGGGCTTGCTCCAGGTGCAAGCCGGCGCTGCCTGCCGATGCTTGCCCCGAGCGTGCCGCACCAGCGCCTGAGCATGACCCGCTCACTGCTGGCCAGCGCCGCGTTCACGCTGCTGTCCGTGCAAGGCTCCGGCAAACTCGATACCCTGCGCGCCGCGCTGGCGGGCGACGACCTGGCCGAGATGCCGATTCGCGCCTTTCTCCAAGAACCCCTCGACCTCTACTGGTGCCCATGAGCCAAGGATCTGCTGTCATGACCACGCTTGAACGCCCGAAGCCGCTGCTCAACATGGCGGAAAAAAACGCCCGGATCGACGCGATCTGCGGCCAGGCGCGCATCCTGCCGGTGATCACCATTGCCCGCGAGCAAGACATCCTGCCGCTGGCCGATGCCCTTGCCGCAGGCGGCATCCGCACGCTCGAAGTGACCCTGCGCTCCGAGCATGGCCTCAAGGCCATCGAAGTGCTGCGCGCGCAGCGGCCTGAGCTGTGCATCGGCGCCGGCACCGTGCTTGACCGGGGCATGTTCGCTGCGGTCGAGGCCGCGGGCGCGCAATTCGTGGTCACCCCAGGCATTACCCAGAACCTCCTGGAGGCGGGCGTCGAAAGTGACATCCCGCTGTTGCCCGGTATCAGCACGCCATCGGAGATCATGATGGGCTACGCCCTCGGCTATCGCCGCTTCAAGCTGTTCCCCGCGGAGATCAGCGGCGGCGTCGCGGCGATCAAGGCCTTCGGCGGCCCGTTTGGCGATATCCGCTTCTGCCCCACCGGCGGCGTCAATCCCGGCAACGTCCGCGACTACATGGCCCTGGCCAACGTGATGTGCGTCGGCGGCACCTGGATGCTCGACAGCAGCTGGGTCAAGCACCAGGACTGGGCGCGGATCGAGGAGTGCAGCGCGCAGGCGATGGCGCTGCTGGACTGACGCGATCCATGTCGGCAAAAAAAAACCGCATCCAGGATGCGGTTTTTTTACGCCTGATCAGGTCACGCCGCCTTGGCTTCCTGCTGGCTCAACGACCGGT
>JAQZAY010000276.1 GCA_029239415.1 Pseudomonas sp.
GTGATCTGCTGGAAGTAGCGCTCGAGGATCTCGACCTTTTCGACACGGCCTTCGCCGCGAGTGAGGTCGTTGCCGCGCAGGCGGGTCAGCAGGGCCTGGATCTGCTCGTTGGCCAGCGTGTCGCCCGCGATGACGATCTTGAAGCCGTTGTAGTCCGGCGGATTGTGGCTGCCGGTCAGCATGACCCCGGACTTGCCCGCCAGCACGTTGGCGGCATAGTACAGGGCAGGGGTCGGCACCAGGCCGACATCGCTGACCTGGCAACCGGCCTCGACCAGGCCCTTGATCAGCTGTTCGACCAGCATCGGGCCCGAGAGGCGCCCGTCACGGCCCACCGAGACCTGGGGCTCGCCCTGGGCCAGGCTCTGCGCGCCAATGGCGCGGCCGATCCAGTAGGCCGTCTCGCCGGTCAGCGACTTGCCGACCACGCCACGGATGTCATAGGCGCGGAAGATGCTGTCGGGCAGCGCGGGTGCCGGGTGGGCCATGTCGTTCATCTCTGGAAGCTCCAATAGTCAAAGGCTGTCTGGGCGGACAAAAACTGAACGCTTGGACGACGTTTTCGCCAGAGAGTTCGCCATCCATGGCCCCAGCGTTAGTACCAGCGGCTCAGTGACTGCCCGAATGACCGAAGCCGCCGGCGCCACGCTGGCTTTCGTCGAAGGCTTCGACGATGTCGAAATGCGCCTGTACCACCGGTACCAGCACCAGTTGCGCGATGCGCTCGCCGACGGCGATGGTGAACGGAGTCTGGCCGCGGTTCCAGCAGGAGACCATCAGCTCACCCTGGTAGTCCGAGTCGATCAGGCCGACCAGGTTGCCCAGGACGATGCCGTGCTTGTGGCCCAGGCCGGAGCGCGGCAGGATCAGCGCGGCCAGGCCAGGATCGCCAATGTAGATCGACAGCCCGGTGGGGATGAGCAGGGTCTGGCCTGGCTCGAGCACGGTGTCCTGCTCGAGCATGGCGCGCAGGTCGAGGCCGGCGGAGCCGGGGGTGGCGTATTGCGGCAGCGGGAAGTCGCCGCCGATGCGGGGGTCGAGGATCTTGGCTTGTAGAGCGTGCATGTAGGGGTGTCAGACCTGATTGAGCCGTTCGGCGATGAAGGCGACCAGCTGGCGGGCGATCTTGCCCTTGCTGGTCTGCGCGAAGAGGGTTTGCTGCTGCTGGCGGTCGATCACGGTCAGGGCGTTTTCCTCGCTGTTGAAGCCGATGCTGGGGTTGGCCACATCATTGGCGACGATCAGGTCGAGGTTCTTGTCCTTGAGCTTGCGCGTGGCGTAATCGAGCAGGTGTTCGGTCTCGGCGGCAAAGCCGACGCTGAACGGACGGTCGGGGCGACCGGCAATGGTCGCAAGGATATCCGGATTACGCACCATCTGCAGCAGCAAGCCGTCACCGGTCGTGGGGTCTTTCTTGAGTTTCTGCGCGGCAACGACTTCCGGGCGGTAGTCCGCGACTGCGGCGGAGGCGATCAGCAGGTCGCACGGCATGGCTGCCTCGCAGGCCGCGAGCATGTCCCGCGCGCTCACCACGTCGATGCGGTTGACCCGGTCAGGGGTCGGCAGGTGTACCGGACCCGTCACCAGGGTCACGCGGGCACCGGCCTCGGCGGCTGCCTCGGCCAGCGCGAAGCCCATCTTCCCGGAGCTATGATTGGTGATGTAGCGCACCGGATCGATGTTTTCCTGGGTCGGCCCTGCCGTGATCAATACATGCTGGCCGGTCAATGACTGGCGCTTGAAGCTTTCGGCGGCGTGCCAGGCCAGGTCGCCAGCCTCGAGCATCCGGCCCAGGCCGACGTCGCCACAGGCCTGGCTGCCGGAGGCCGGGCCGAACACCTTGATGCCGCGATCCTGCAGCAGTTCCAGGTTGGCCTGGGTGGCAGGGTCGCGCCACATGGCCTGGTTCATTGCCGGGGCAACGGCCACGGTGGCGTCGGTGGCCAGCACCAGGGTGGTCAGCAAGTCGTTGGCCATGCCCAGTGCCAGGCGGGCCATGAGGTCGGCGGTGGCCGGGGCGATCAATACCAGGTCGGCCCACTTGGCCAGCTCGATATGCCCCATGGCGGCCTCGGCGGCCGGGTCGAGCAGGTCCAGGTGGACCGGGTGCCCGGACAACGCTTGCAGGGTCAGCGGCGTGATGAACTCGGCGCCGCCACGGGTCATGACGACGCGCACCTGCGCGCCGTGTTCCAGAAGTCGGCGGATCAGCTCGGCGCTCTTGTAGGCGGCAATGCCGCCACCCACGCCGAGAACGATGCGCTTGCCATACAGCCGCTGCATAGGCTTTGCCTTTTTTTCAGTGAAAGCATGCGACGACGAGCGCTACCTGCGGCAGATCGTCGCTGTAAACGGGACGAAGTAGATTAACACAGCGCCCAAACGCGCCGCAGTAACCCAGAAGGAGCGAGCATGCAGATCAGGGAATGGCCTTCGGCCGAACGGCCGCGGGAAAAGTTGATGAAGCAGGGTGCGTCGAGCCTGTCGGATGCCGAATTGCTGGCGGTGTTCCTGGGATCGGGGGTGCCGGGGCTGAACGTGGTGGACCTGGCGCGCAGGCTGCTGGCGCGATTTGGCGGGCTGAGGCAGTTTCTGGAGGCCAACAAGGAAGAGGTGCTGCGCGAACCGGGAGTAGGGCCGGTCAGGTACAGCCAGTTGCAGGCGGTGATGGAGATCGGGCGGCGGCATCTGGATGCCACCATCGTCCGGGAACCCGCCCTGGAAAGCGCGACTGCGGTGCGGCGCTACCTCAAGTCCAGGCTCAGGCACGAACCCAGCGAGGCCTTCGGTTGCCTTTTCCTGGACAACAAGCACCGGCCACTGGACTTCGAAATCCTGTTCCGCGGCACGATCAACCATGCCAGCGTCCACCCGCGCGAAGTGATCCGGCGCTCGCTGGCGCACAATGCCGCGGCGGTGATCCTCTGTCACAACCACCCCTCGGGGGACGCGACGCCCAGCCAGGCCGACGTGGACATCACGCGCGTGCTCAAGAAGACCTTGGGCCTGCTCGACGTGCGGGTGCTCGACCACATCATCGTCGGCGACGGCGAGCCGCTGTCGATGGCCGAGCATGGTTGCCTCAGCGCGGCGTCTTGACCGTGGCGAAGTCCTGGCGCCCAAACGGGCTCACCTTGTACCCCTCGACCTCCTGGCGAGCCAGGACAGCGGCGGTGGGGTGCGCCAATGGCAGCCACAGGGCCTGTTGCTGGATCAGCGCCTGGGCCTGCTGGTACAGGCGGCTGCGCACGCTCTGGTCGTTGGTGGTGCGCCCGGCGCTGATCAGCTGGTCGAGGCGACTGTCGCAGTAACGGGCGAAATTGGTCCCGGACTTGACCGCCGAGCAGGCGAATTGCGGGGTCAGGAAGTTGTCCGGGTCGCCGTTGTCACCCGCCCAGCCCATGAACAGCAAGTCGTGCTCACCAGCCTTGGCACGGCGGATCAGTTCGCCCCATTCGATCACCCGGATCTCGGCCTTGATGCCCACCTTGGCCAGGTCGGCCTGCAGCAACTGGGCGCCCAGGTTGGGGTTGGGGTTGAGCAGGCTGCCCGACGGGCGAGTCCAGATCGTGGTGCTGAAGCCCTCGGGCAGACCAGCCTTGGCCAGCAGCGCCTGGGCCTTTTTCAGGTCGGTGGAGTAGCCGGGCAGGTCCTTGGCGTAGCTCCAGGTATTGGGCGGATACGGACCAGTGGCAGCAGTGCCGGTGTCCTCGAATACAGCCTTGAGGTAGCTCGGCTTGTCGAACGCCAGGTTGATCGCCTGGCGCACCTCGGGCTTGTCCAGCGGCGGATGCTGGCTGTTGATGGCGACGAACGCGGTCATGAACGCGGGTGTGCTCTCGACCTTCAGGTTGCCGTCCTTGCTCGCCTCGGCGATGTCCAGCGGCTTGGGCGAGAGCGCGATCTGGCATTCGTTGCGCTTGAGCTTCTGCAGGCGCACGTTGGCGTCCGGGGTAATGGCGAAGATCAGCGGGTCGACCGCCGGCTTGCCGGCAAAGTAGTCCGGGTTGGCGCGATAGCGCACCACCGCGTCCTTCTGGAACCGCTGGAACACGAACGGACCGGTGCCGACCGGCTGGCTGTTGAGCTTGTCCGGGGTCCCGGCCTTGAGCAGCTGGTCGGCGTACTCGGCGGAGTAGATCGAGGCAAAGCCCATGCTCAGGGTCGCGAGGAAGGTCGCGTCGGCGTGGGCCAGGGTAAAGCGCACGGTCTGCGGGTCGGGCGCCTCGATCGACTTGATCAGGCTTGGCAACTGCAGGGACTGGGCGTGCGGGTACCCGCCTGCGGCGAGCTTGTGCCAGGCATGGGCGGGGAACAGCATGCGCTCGAAGCTGAACAGCACGTCGTCGGCGTTGAGCGCACGGGTCGGCTTGAAGTACTTCGTGGTGTGGAACTTCACCTCTGGGCGCAGCTTGAAGTCGTAGACCAGGCCATCGTCCGAGACCTTCCACTCTTGCGCGAGACTCGGCACCACCTTGCCTTGCCCGGCGTCGAACTCGACCAGGCGGTTCATCAGCACGTCGGCCGAGGCGTTGGTGGTGGTCAGCGAGTTGTACTGGACCACGTCGAACCCTTCGGGGCTGGCCTCGGTACAGACGCTCAAGGGGCCGGCCATGGCAGCCGCCGAGGCGAACAGGGTGCAGAACAAGAGGGGGAGGGCGGCGGCACGCATGGTGGCTCCTTGGCTGATCAATGGCCCATCTGCCGGTGCAGTCTGGAAACGTCCTACCCTAGAGTGCGCGTTGGCAAATGACCACACCCTTTTTTACAAATCCTGCGACGAGCGGTCGACAGCCCTGCGGCCGTGTCGCTATGCTGGCCGGGCGCATCCTGCCCCTGGGCAAAACACATCTACTGTTGTTGTGGCGTAGTCTTTCTGGTATAAAGCAGCGCTCTTTTCTAGGGGCTCGGCCTGTCGCTTGTGCGAATCCGGTCGATAAGACCCCAACGAAACACGGCGCCTGGCGCCAAAGACTGAGAGATTAAGCGGCCAACCCATGCCGGGTTGGGCATGTGGTTTTAGAGGGCTGAGGCATGTCGAGAGTCTGT
>JAQZAY010000277.1 GCA_029239415.1 Pseudomonas sp.
CACGATCGTTGTCCCGGGTTGGCGCAATCGCGACGAGCCGCCACCCCAGGCATTGCTCGACGCGCTGCGCGATGCCCATGGACGTGGGGCACGGCTGCTGTCGATCTGCTCGGGCGCCTTCGTGCTGGCCGCCACGGGGCTGCTCGATGGCCTGCGGGCCACCACCCATTGGCGCTACACGGATGAGCTGGCTGCACGCTTCCCCACCATCGAGGTCGATCCAGCGGTGCTCTACGTGGACAGCGGCCAAGTGATCACTTCGGCCGGTAGCGCGGCAGGTATCGATGCCTGCCTGCATCTGGTCGAGCGCGACTTTGGCGCCCATGTCGCCAATAGCGTGGCGCGACGGTTGGTAATGGCTCCGCAGCGTCCCGGTGGGCAGGCACAGTTCATCCCGGCACCGGTTGCCCAAGCCCCCAGGGACGACGTGTCTGCGGTGCTGGAATGGGCCCGCCAGCACCTGGGCGAAACCCTGACGGTGAGCCAGATGGCGGCCAAGGCGCTGATGAGCGAACGCACGTTCCTCAGGCGCTTCGGCGAAGCCACCGGCATGACGCCCAAGAACTGGCTGCAGCATGCGCGCATGGCCCAGGCGCGCTCGCTGCTGGAAAGCACCCGCCTGAACAGCGAACAGATTGCCGAGCGTTGCGGATTTGCCTCGGTGGAAAGCTTTCGTGTGGCCTTTCGCAAAGTGGTCGGCCTGGCGCCGTCTTTCTACCGGGAAAGTTTCGGACAGCGATAGACACTACTCTCAAGTTGGACCGAGCCTGGACCGATCCAGGCCCCCCTACATGCGGTGGTGCTCCACCAGGAAGTCGACGAACACCCGCACGCGCGCCGGCATCGCCGCGCCGCCGACGAACACCGCATGGATCGGCTCGTTGTCGCCGGGGTTCCAGGCCTCTAGCAGGGGGACCAGGTCGCCGCGTTGCAGGTCCTCGGCCACGCTGAACTCGCCGATGCGCGCGATGCCGGCACCGACCCTGGCCAACTGCGCCAGCGCCTCGCCACTGCTGCATTGGATATTGCCGCTGATCTTCAGTGAAAACACATTGCCGTCGCGGATGAAAGGCCAGTCGGGTTCGGCACGACGAAAGTTGAAGCGCAGGCAGTTGTGCCGCAGCAGGTCTTCCGGGACCTGGGGCGTGCCGTGGCGTTGCAGGTACTGGGGCGAGGCCACCACGACCTGGCCGGTGGCGCCGATCCGGCGCGCGGTCAGGGGGCTGTCGGGCAGGTGGCCAAAACGTACTGCCACGTCGGCTTGCCCACCGAGGATGTCAGCCACTTCGTCGCCCAGGGAGAGGTCGACGAGAATGTCCGGGTAGCGGGCACTGAAGGCCGCCACCAAGGGCACGATGGCCAACCGACCGTGGCCGAGGGCGGCGCTGACCCGCAAGCGGCCCTTGGGCGCGCCTTGGTCGGCAATCGATTCCTCGACCTCGGCCATGTCGGCCAGGATGCGCCGGGCGCCTTGCAGGTAGGCCTCGCCTTCGGCCGTGAAGATGATCGCCCGGGTGGTGCGAAGCAGCAGGCGGGTCCCGAGGCGCTGCTCGATGCGCGCAATGACCCGACTCACGGCCGAAGGCGTCAGCCCCAGTGCCCGCGCGGCCGCCGACAGGCTGCCCTCGCGCGCCACCGTGGCGAACACCGCCATCTCGCCTGACCTGCCGCTGAAATCCATTTGTGCCTCGCAAGCAAAGGTTATTGTCGGAAATGCCGTCTACCGCATCCAGGACATGGATTGTAACCTTCGCGGCATAGATAAGGAGCCTTTCATGCGTATCAATCCACCCCTCGTAGCCCTCGCCATCGGTGCCTTTGGCATTGGCGTCACCGAGTTCGCCCCCATGGGGATGCTGCCGGGCATCGCGGCCGACCTGGGCGTTTCCATCCCTGCCGCCGGCCTGCTGGTCAGCGCCTATGCCCTGGGCGTGCTGCTCGGCGCGCCACTGATGACCCTGACCACAGGCAGGATTCCCCGGCGCCAGCTGCTGATCGGGCTCATGGCCATCTTTACCCTGGGCAACCTGATGTCGGCCCTGGCGACCGATTACTACAGCCTGCTGGTCGCCCGTGTCGTGACCTCCCTGAACCATGGTGCGTTCTTTGGCGTGGGTTCCATCGTCGCCGCCAGCCTGGTAGCGCCGGACAAGCGGGCCGGGGCGGTCGCCGCGATGTTCATGGGCCTGACACTGGCCACCATCGGCGGCGTGCCGCTGGCTACCTGGTTTGGCGAACTGCTGGGCTGGCGCACCGCGTTCTGGGGCATTGCCGGTCTTGGCGTGGCGACCATGGCCGCGCTGTGGTTCGCGCTGCCCAACGTGGCGCTGCCAAAGAGCGATGGCGTACTGGCCGAAATCCGCGTACTGGGCCGCGGTCCCGTGCTCTCGGCGCTGGCCCTGACCGTGGTCGGCTCGAGCGCGATGTTCACCGTCTTCACTTACATTGCGCCGATCCTGAGCAGCGAGACCCATGCGTCCACTTTCTTCGTCACGGCCATGCTGGTGCTGTTCGGCATAGGCTTGACCTTGGGCAACGTGTGGGGCGGCAAGGCCGCGGACCGCTCGATCGAGCGCACCCTGGTGATTTCCCTGAGCACGCTGATCCTGGTACTGCTGGCGTTCACGATTCTCATGCGGTGGCCGATACCCGCTGCCATCAGCATCCTGGTCTGGGGCATCGCCAGCTTTGCCCTGGTGCCTCCGCTGCAGATGCGCGTGATGGAGGCCGCCAAGCAGGCGCCCAACCTGGCCTCGGCGGTGAACATCGGTGCGTTCAATCTTGGCAATGCGATCGGCGCGGCGCTTGGCGGTGCGGTGATCAACGCCGGCCTGGGCTACCCGGCGATCTCCCTGGCAGGCGCCGCGATGGCCGGTCTGGGACTGCTCATGGTCCTGGGTTTCGCATGGCGTTCCAGGACTGCTTTGGCCGCGGCGGTGTAGAAAAGCTCTACAGGTCGGATAGTGCCGTACAGGAATAAAGGCCGCTGATCCGGATTAACCGGGATATGGACGGGAAAGGGTCGCTTTCCAGTCCAGCCGGGGTCATGGTGGCCGTTACTCCTGGATGAAAACAAAGACGTAGGAGCAATCGCATGAGACGTCGCGGCACTATCTACTGGCAGTGGTCGGATCCCACCCTTGTTCATCGTGTGCATGACGAAACGTTGGACGACGGCACGGGAATCGAGGTACAGGTCAGGCTCTCTCGTATCGGGAGCACGCAGATGTTCATCGGCATCTATTCCCCCTCGGGCGAACCCTCGCACGAGGAGGCCTACGCGTCTCGCCCAGGCGAGTCGATGACAAGGGCCCTGGTATGGGGCGTCGACCGTGCCCGCTATCTCGCCACTGGAGGCCTGCGCGCTTCGCGCAAGGTCGCTGGCCGGCCCAGGCAGCTTTCCGGGAACGTTCATTGACGCGGAGTACACCGATGCTCACTCAAAGAACCAAGGATATCGTCAAGTCCACGGCCCCGGTCCTGGCCGAGCATGGAACCGCCATCGTGCGGCGCTTCTACGAGCAGTTGCTCGCTGCGCATCCCGAGCTGAAGAACCTGTTCAACCTTGCCCACCAGCAGCAGGGCCAGCAGCAGGAAGCGCTGGCCCGGGCCGTGTACGCCTATGCGGCGAACATCGATGATCCGCAGAGCCTGATGGCAGTGCTCAGGGGCATTGCCGGCAAGCATGCCAGCCTGGGCGTTCGCCCGGAGCAGTATCCTGTCGTCGGCGAGCATCTCCTGCAGGCCATCAAGGATGTCCTGCAGGACGCCGCGACGGACGAGATCATCTCCGCATGGGCGCAGGCATACGGCAACCTCGCCGACCTGCTGATGGGCATGGAGAGCGAGCTGACCGAGCATACCGCCGAAGCGGCGGGCGGTTGGAGAGGGTGGCGCGAATTCATCGTGCAGGAAAAGAACCGCGAGAGCGACGTGATCACCTCTTTCGTCCTCGCACCAGCGGATGGCCAGCCAGTCATCGACTTCGAACCTGGCCAGTACACCAGCGTCGCCATCCAGGTGCCCGCGCTGGGGGTGCAGCAGATCCGCCAGTACAGCCTGTCCGACATGCCCAACGGACGTACCTACCGCATTTCGGTCAAGCGCGAGGACGCAGTGCTCGACCGGCCCGCAGGCCATGTCTCCAGTCTCCTGCATGCTGAGGTCAAGGTCGGTGATCGCCTCAGGCTCGCGGCCCCGTATGGCGACTTCTACATCGACGTCAACGCCACTACGCCGGTGGTATTGATCAGCGGTGGCGTGGGCATCACGCCCATGATCAGCATGCTGAAAAGGGTTTTGATGGTCCAGGCGCGCAAGGTCGTGTTCGTCCACGCCGCGCGAAACAGTGCCGTGCAGGCCATGAAGGAAAAGCTGCGCAACGCCGCGGCCACGTATCCCAGTCTCTCGCTGCTGGTGTTCTATGACGAGGCCCTGCCCGGCGATGTCCAGGGCAAGGACTACGACTATCCCGGGCAGGTCGACCTGGCGAGCATCAGCTCGAGGATCCTGTTGCCGGACGCGGACTACTACATCTGCGGGCCGATTCCCTTCATGCGCCAACAGCATGATGCCTTGATGAACCTGGGGGTACGCGAGTCGCGCATCCACTATGAAGTGTTCGGTCCCGAGGCACTGGACGCTTGAGGCTCAATGGGTCGAGCACTGCTAGTGGCTGCCGCTCTCGACCCAAAGCCGCGGATAGGCAGCAGCTCCTGCATTGATGGCGTCCTACCTGACGCTGGCCATGGGGCAGTGCAATATCAGCGCCGCGCCACCCAGTTCGCTACCGCCCACCTCCAGGCCGAACCCGTGCAGGTCGACGATCGCCGCGACGATCGACAGCCCCAGCCCGAACCCGGCATGGCGATGGCCTTCCTCGCTGCGGTAGAAGCGCTTGAGCACCGCCTCGCGCTCCTCGGCGGGAATCCCGGGCCCGCTGTCCTCGACGGCGATATGCACCCCCGAGGCATCCAGGCGGGCATGCAGGCGCACCGTGCCCCCCACTGGAGTGAACTTGATCGCATTGCCCAGCAG
>JAQZAY010000278.1 GCA_029239415.1 Pseudomonas sp.
CTGGACGAGCAGCTGAACCTGATCCTGCGCGGCGGCAGCATGGAACGTGCGCTGGACGACCTGAGTTTCGATGTCGATGGAGAGGCGCGGCTGCTGTCGTACAGCCTGACGCCTGTGACCCACACCCAGGGCAATATCCTTGGCGCGGTCATGGTGCTGCACGATGTGACCGAGCAGCGCGCCTTCGCGCGCGTGCGCAGCGAGTTTGTCCTGCGTGCATCCCACGAACTGCGTACGCCGGTGACGGGCATGCACATGGCCTTCGGGCTGTTGCAGGAGCGCGTGCATTTTCCCGAGCAGAGCCGCGAGGCGGACCTGCTCATGACGGTGAACGAAGAAATGCAGCGCTTGATGCAGTTGATCAATGACCTGCTCAACTTCTCTCGCTACCAGAACGGTCTGCAGAAGCTGGTATTGGCCCCCTGTGCGCTGGATGACCTGCTGCAACGCGCCTACGAGCGTTTCGCCAGCCGTGCCCATGAGCTGGGCATTACGCTGACCGTCGAGCTGACCGAAGGGCTGCCGCGCCTGCACGTGGATGCAGGACAGCTGGATCGGGTGCTGGACAACCTGCTGGAAAATGCCCTGCGACATACCGCGGAAAACGGTCACATCCGCTTGCAGGCGCGTCGCCACGCCGAGCGGGTGATCATCAGCGTCGAAGACAACGGTGAGGGCATTGCCTACGGCCAGCAGGGGCGGATCTTCGAGCCTTTCGTGCAGGTGGGCCGCAAGAAGGGCGGAGCCGGTCTGGGCCTGGCGCTGTGCAAGGAAATCGTGCAACTGCACGGTGGCCGCATGGGCGTCTATTCACGGCCTGGGCAAGGCACCCAGTTCTACATGACCCTGTCGATCTAGGCGGACGTCGCGAGCGCTGTCCGCGCTCAGGCTTCGTCGCCCGCACGCCGGCCAGCGCGGCGCCGGCCCTTGGTGATCAGTTCCTTGAACTGGCGCGCATTCAAAGCCTGTGCAAACAGCCAACCCTGGCCATAGTCGACGCCTTCGCTTTCGAGCAACAACGCCTGGGCCTCGTGCTCGATGCCTTCGGCGATCACGCGCAGATCCAGGGCATGGGCCATGCGAATGATGTGGGGTGCCACACCACTGCTTTCGGCGTCATCGCCCAGGGCGTCGATGAACGCCTTGTCGATTTTCAGGCAGTCCACGGGCAGGCTTTGCAGGTAGGCCAGGCTGCAGTAGCCGGTGCCGAAATCATCGATCAATACCGTATGACCGACATCGCGAAGGGCCTGAAGGTTTTCGCGCGCCACGTCGACGTCGATCAGGGAGCGTTCGGTGACCTCGAAGGCGATCTGCTCGGGTGCCACGCGATAGATCGCCAGCAGTTGGGCCACCACCTCACCGATACGCGGCACGGTGACGTCGCACGCGGCCAGGTTCACCGAGATGTACAGGTGCGGATTGGCTCGCAACAGGTGGCTGAGCTGCTCCAGCGACTGCTGCAGGACGAAATCGGTGATCTGCCGGATCTGCCCGCTGTGCTCGGCCAGTGGAATGAACAGCTCCGGGCTGGTGAGGGTACCGTCGGGTCGGCGCCAGCGTACCAAGGCCTCGGCACCGACACAGCGCCGATTGCTCAGATCGAAGATCGGCTGGTAGAGCACCTGCAGTTCACCGCGGCGCAACGCACCGTGCAACTCGCCACCCATCGAGCGGCGCTGAGTGATCAGCTGCAGGACCAGCCAGCCAATGCACAGGGCCACCACCAGGCTGACCGGAAACAGCAGCCACAACAGGGTATTGAATATGGGCAGTTCCTTGCTGCGCGGCGCAATCAGCACCAACTGAAAGTCCGGGGACTTGGTGGACATGCGGTAGATCAGCCGGTCCGACGTTACCTGCAGGGCATCCACCGCATCGGCGCGCCAGCCCGAGGCCGGCGGCCAGGGCTGCTCGGAGCCGAGCACGGGGATCGCCCGGCGGCCTTGATCCAGAACCACCAGCAGGCTGCCACCGGCGGGCAGATCGACCACATCGCTCAAGTGCCCTCGGGAGGTCGAGACCCGGAACGGCCCGCGTCCGAGCATCAGCGCGGCCCAGTTGTCATTGCGTTGGGTAGTGGTGTTGAGCCAATAACTGTAGGTGGAACCCTGGATGTCCGGGGGGCGACTCAGGCTGGCGACGTCCTTGCCACGGCGATTGGAGCAGCGCTGGGCGCCGTCGATGAACGCGGCCTCGAATACGAAGCGGTTATCGAAGCCGATCTTCTCCAGGGCGTCCATCATCTGCGGGCCGCAATGGCGGACGGGTTGCGCCTGCAACGCATCGACCCCCTCGCGCAATTGACCGAACACCTGCTCCAGACGCACCAGGAACCGTTCGCCGCTGGCATTCATCTGCTGCCTTTCGCTGAGCTGAAGCTGATGCATGATCAACGCAAAACTGGCCGCGAACAGCAACAGCGCGCTGGCCAGTGCGGCAAGCATGGCCAGCGCCCAGGGGCGGTACAGAAGACTGCGGAGCTGCGGGAAAACGGCGGCCATCGAGAATCATCCAGTCGGGGGCATCAATGTATAGCAACAGGATGGCGATTGGCCCGCGCTTTCGGGCCCATCAACGTGAAATCCATCGTTACCTGCTGTTGAGCGCCTGCAGGATCGCGGCGCTTTGTGCATCCGGCTCGCCGTCGAAGCGTTGAGGGCGGAAGTGCATCTGGAAGGCCGCGATCACATGCCGCGTGGCGACGTCCAGCTCGCCGCTCTGGACCACGTTGTAACCCAGTCGGGCCAGCTGCTGCTGATACCACGAGATGCTTGGCGGGCTGACCTGGAAGCGGGCCTGATTGCGCGCCACGGCTTGCGCATCGGGCCAGATGCCCAGGCCCTGCTCGGCCAGGCGCTGCCAGGGAAACATCGGCCCCGGATCGGTCTTGCGCAGCGGGGCGATATCGCTGTGGCCGATGATGTTGCGCGGGGCGATGCCGTTGCGCTGGACGATATCCTTGAGCAGCGCGATCACCGCCTGGATCTGCGCTTCGCTGTAGGGGTACCAGACACGACCGTTCGGGGTGTCCTTGTAGCCGGGATTGACGATTTCGATGCCGATGGAGCTGGAGTTGAGCCAGGTCCGGCCATCCCACTGGCTGTCGCCGGCATGCCAGGCACGCTGGCTCTCGTCCACCAATTGGTAGACCGTGGCCGAGCGATCGCCGATCAGGTAGTGACTGCTGACTTCCCCGTGGGTCAGCAATTGCAGGGACCGCGCCTCGTCGGCCGAGGTGTAGTGCAGCACCACGAATTGCACGCGGTTGTCGTGATTCGCGGAAGGGTGACTGCGGTCGATGCTCAAACCGTTCGAGCAACCAGCCAGTACCAGCAGGGATAGGGCAACTAGGAGCAACTTCATGGGAAGGTCACATGCAGGTTGTAGGAAAAGAGCGTGAGCATAGCCTAGCTGGTGGCTCGGATTGAGGTGACATGCATGACGCCTCGTTGCCGAATGTTGCGTACACGTTCGAGGCAGGCTCAAGGCGCCTGTTCGATCTGGTTGCGTCCAGCTTCCTTGGCACGGTACAGCGCCTGGTCGGCACGCTTGAGCACCTGACTGGCGTTTTCACCCGATTTGAACACCGCCACACCGGCAGACATCGTCACGGTGACGCGCTCGCCCTTGAAATGGAAAGGGCATTGTTCCACCGCTGCACGCAGGCGTTCGAGCAAGCGACTGCCGCCGCTCAGATCGCTGCCGGGCATCAGCAGGGCGAACTCCTCGCCACCGAAGCGGGCGATGAAATCGTCGCCGCGCAGGCCTTTGCGCAGGACGTTGGCGATGATCTTCAGGACCTTGTCGCCGGCCTGATGGCCATAGGTGTCGTTGATCGACTTGAAATGGTCCAGATCCAGAATGGCCAGCAGCAGGCCCGTGCCGGTTTGTTGCAGGCGCCCATGCTCCAGCGCCAGCCGCTCGTTCCAGGCGGCTCGATTGGGCAAGCCGGTGAGCGGGTCGAGCAACGCCTTGTGGCGCTGCTGTTCGAGCTTGTCGCGGTAATCGTGTGCTTCGCGCTCCATGCTGGTCACTCGCTCGCCGAGACCCTGCAGGCGCGCGGCGATTTCCTGCTCGCGGGCCTCGCGCTGCAGACGGTGCTGTTCCATGCTGGCCAGCAGGCCTTCGAGGCGGCTTTCAAGCACTTGCTTGAGGCCATCGATGTCGGTGGCGCCGCGCATGCTGGTCTGCAGACCGTCGACGTGTTCGCGCAATACATCGTCCAGCGCCAGGGCGGCGCTGCGCGATTCGACATGGTCGCCATGGGTGAGCTGCAACTGACGCTGGAAATTCTCCAGACGTTGATTGAGCTGCTGCAGGTAGCGCTCGAATTCCTGCTGGCTGCCGTCGTTGACGGCCAGCATCAATATGGCGAGCTCATCCAGCACCGGCAACAGCTCGTACCAGTTCAGCCCCCGCTGGATGCGCGCATGCATGGCCTGGGCCTGAGCCATGTAGCGCTCGGGCAGGGTCAATTCGCTCAGCAGTTCGAGCAAGGTGGTTTCGATATGGCTGGCCACGCTGCTGTAGGGTGGCTCAAGGCTGGCGGGTAGGGCGTAGAAGGCTTGCTCGTCGGTCAAGTTACTGTCGAGCACTTCCATCTGTTCGATGGGCTGCTCGTTGGACTGTTCGGTAGGCTCCTCGACAGGCTGCTCGGTCGGCTCGGTGATGACGGGCGATGCGACGGCCTCGGCATCGCTGGCCACCGGCTCCACAGTGTCAGTGCTGCTAGCGGGCAGGGTTGGATGGGGCTCTACGGGTTGAACGCGAACGGGCTCAGGCTCAGGCTCGGCAACGGATGACAACTCTACTGGTGGTGCTTCCGGTGCTTCTTGTACTTCTGCCACTTCGGGCTGCGCCATAGTTGCTGGAGGCACCGAGTTCGGCACCGGCGACGCATCCTGCATGGGCTGGAGCAAGCCCGCATCGACTGCATCGGGACTGCCGAACAGACGCTGCAGCAAGCCCGCCCGTGGCGCGCGCAACGGTCGGTCGAGGGTATTGAGTGCCCGCTCCTGCAGACCACTGAGC
>JAQZAY010000279.1 GCA_029239415.1 Pseudomonas sp.
GGCGGCACGACCTTGCTCAGCCGATGCATGGTGTAGACGTATTGAGCCAAAACCAAGCCCTCTCTCAGATGGGTGAAGACATCGACGACGATCCCGGCCTGGTGACAGGCCAGTGGGAAAGGTCGTGTACGAAATATCGATGGACAAAGGCGACCATTCTACGCCAAGACGCGCTGTTGCACAGGTGGGCGCGCCGGGCGTGCTGGTCAGACCTGACGCTGACCCGCCTTGCCGCGTGGCAGGCGGCAGCGGTCGCGCTGGGCCGCCAGTTTCTGTGCCCAGGCGGCCTTCACGCTGAGGCCGGCGGCCGACGTCGAGCGTGCCGCGTCGACTGCGGGCGCCTGGACAACGGGGTGGGACTTGGCGGCGATCGACGTGGTGCGGCTCGACACGGCTGCGGGTCGTGCGACGGTCGGTGCAGCCGAGGGCGTTTCACGGCCCACGGACTTGCGCAGGTCGGCCAGCGAAGGCGACTTGCGCACGCTGGCGCTGTCGGCGGCCGGGCGCGCCAGGCTGCGCTGGCACGACTTGCAGGAAACCGACGTCGCGTCGGCCGTGCCGAGCAAGGTCGCGCTGCTGCGACCGCAGGCGGCGTCGAGGCCATTGAGAGAGTAATGAGTCACCAAACCGTGCATCTCCAAGCATTCATGAACAAAGCAGGTGAAGCGGCGACGTCAGAGACCGGAGCGATGCCCATGGCCCTCCAGACGGGCCGCAGCACCGAAAGCGCGCGCATTTTCGCACAGGTCGCGCCTCATTCCGAAACCCGTACCCGACGAATGCCATGGGTTGACACAGGCCAACCACTGGCACTTTGCCACAATTGCGCGCATGCTAGCGCCCCGACCGGGCCGGCAGTCGCCTGTCCGCGACACCCGCCCTGCCCGATCTTTCCCTGCCCCGCTTGCCAATCGCAGGATCGACGCGTGACCAACCTCAATCAACCGCTTCCTCCGCGATCCACCTCCCCGGTGGCCGTCGTGCCACTGCGTGGCTCGCTGAAAAGTGCCCTGGCCGCGGTGGTGCTGATGCTGCTGGGGCTGCTGCTGTGGCAACTGTTCAATCAGTTCCAGCAGACCCAACGGACACTGCGCGACCAGGTCGTGGCCGAGACTTCGGCGCTGGCCGACCACGTGAGCCTGAAGCTGGCGCTCAAGGCCCAGCAGGCGATCAACCTGATCCAGCCTTACAGCCAGGCGCCCACGCCCTCGACCCTGCCCGCGTTGTTGAGTGGGCTGCAGGCGCGCCTGCCGCTGCTGCGGCACATGGCCTGGCTGGACAGCAACGGACGCGTCCAGGTCGACAGCCTGGGCTTGAGCGATGACCCTGCGCAAATACGCGAATACGTTTCGCTGATCCAGGGGCGACAGTACGTCTATGGCAACGCCAGGGACAATGGCCTGATCTACCTGTTGTTGCGCCAGCCAACCGACCGGGGCCATGGCTACTGGCTGTTGCAGTTCGACAAGACCTACTACCAGGCACTGACCCAGCCCCTGGACAACCCAGGCCAGCCCGCCTGGCTGCTCGAGAACAGCCGCACCGGCCAGGTGTTGGACGCCCACCGGGCCGGGACGGAACAGGGCGAACCGTTGCAGAGCGTGATGCTGGCCTTCATCGACAACAGCGCCTGGCAGCTGCGTGGCCTGTACGATATGGCAGCCGTCCGCCAGCAGCTGTTGCCGGCCCTGATCGGCAAGTGCCTGCTGGTGCTGTGCTGCGCCCTTCTGCCGATGCTGGCGCTGATCAAGATGCGCCGCCGTCAGCGGGCGTTACACGAGGATCGACGCCGTTACCAGGCGATCTTCGAAGGTACCGGGGTCGCGCTGTGCGTGCTCGATCTGTCCAGCCTGCCCAGCCTGCTCGAACGTCACCACGTGCGTAACCCGCAGGCCCTCAAGCAGAGCCTGGCGCTGGACCCTGAGCTGCGCCAGGCCTTGCTGCGCGGGCTGAAGATCACTGAGATCAATGAGGTGGCACGCCAACTGCTCGGCGTCGGCAGCCCCGAAGGGGCCTGGAAGCACCTGACCGATGGCAGCGGCGAAGGCCGCGACAGCGTCGGTGCGCAATTGCTCGAGGCGCTGCTCGACCAGCGCGCCCAGCTGGAGCTCGAAGTGCGTCTGGCGACACCGCGCGACGGCGACCTGCACCTGTGGCTCACGGCCCGCCTGCCACAAGCCCGTGGCGACTACGCGGCGGTCATTCTCAGCATCAACGACATCACCAGCCGCAAGCAGGTGGAACTGTCCCTGCTCGAGCGCGAAAGCTTCTGGTCCAACGTGGTGCGCACGGTGCCGGACCAGCTGTACGTTCAGGACGTGCACAGCCAGGCCATGATCTTCAGCAACCGGCACCTGGGACACACATTGGGTTACGACCGCGCCGAGCTGACACAGATGGGCGATCGTTTCTGGGAACTGTTGCTGCACCCGGACGATGCCGCCGATTTCAGGCTGCTGCGCCAGCGTCAACACGACAGTGGTCACGACGAAGCGCTGCACTGTCAGTTGCGCTTTCGTCACCGGGACGGCAAATGGCGCTGCTACGACATTCGCGAACACGTGCTCACCCGTGATGGCGCTGGCCTGGCCACGCGCATCATCGGCGTGGGCAAAGATGTCACGGTGCAATTGGAGGCCAGCGAATCCCTGCGCCACAGCGAGCGTCGCTACCGGATGCTCGCCGAAAGCATCAGCGACGTGATCTTTTCCACCGACCGGGCCCTGCAGCTCAACTATGTCAGCCCGTCGGCCAATACGGTGCTGGGGTACTCGCCCGACTGGATCTTCGAACATGGCTGGCAGTCGACCATCGCCAACCCCGCCCAACTGAGCGGGATCTTCAGCTTCATGGGCCAGGTGCAGGCCGCGCTGGACGATCCCGAGCAACTGAGCCAGTTGCGTTCGCAACTGCCGACGCCGCTGTACCTGTTCGACTGCCTGCGCGCCGACGGTCGCAAGATTCCGATCGAGCTGCGCCTGGTGCTGGTCTGGGACGACCAGGAACGCTTCGAGGGCATTCTCGGCGTCGGTCGCGACATCAGCCAGCAGCGCCGTGCCGAAAAAGACCTGCGCATGGCTGCCACGGTCTTCGAGCACTCGACCTCGGCGATCCTGATCACCGACCCGGCCGGCTACATCGTCCAGGCCAACGAGGCGTTCAGCCGGGTCAGCGGCTACACGGTCGAGGACGTGCTGGACCAGCGTCCGAGCATGCTGACCGTGGACGAGCAACAGCAGGCCCACCTCGGGTATGTGGTCAAGCAGTTGCACCAGCGCGGCAGCTGGGAAGGCGAGGTATGGCTCAAGCGCCGCAATGGCGAGCACTACCCGGCCTGGGTCGGCATCACGGCCGTGCTCGACGACGAGGGCGACCTGGCCAGCTACGTGTGCTTCTTCACCGACATCAGCGAGCGCAAGGCCAGCGAGCAGCGCATCCATCGCCTGGCCTACTACGATGCCCTGACCCACCTGCCCAATCGCACCCTGTTCCAGGACCGCCTGTACACCGCCCTGCAACAGGCCGAACGGCACAAGTCGTGGGTGGTGTTGATGTTCCTCGACCTGGACCGCTTCAAGCCGATCAATGACTCGCTCGGCCATGCTGCCGGCGATCGCATGCTCAAGGACATGGCCGAGCGCCTGCTGGGCTGCGTGGACGACGACGATACCGTGGCGCGGATGGGAGGCGACGAGTTCACCCTGCTGCTGCAACCGCGGGCCACGCGACAGATGGCCCTGACCCGTGCGATTCACGTGGCCGAGCATATCCTGGGCAGCCTGGTGCGGCCGTTCGTGCTGGAAAACCGCGAGTTCTTCGTCACCGCCAGCATCGGGATCGCCCTCAGCCCGCAGGACGGCAGCGAGCTGAGCCAGCTGATGAAGAACGCCGACACTGCCATGTACCACGCCAAGGAGCGCGGCAAGAACAACTTCCAGTTCTACCAGGCCGACATGAACGCCAGCGCGCTCGAGCGGCTCGAGCTGGAGAGCGACCTGCGCCATGCGCTGGAGCAGGACGAATTCGTGCTGTTCTACCAGCCGCAGTTCAGCGGCGACGGCAAGCGCCTGACCGGGGCCGAGGCGTTGCTGCGCTGGCGTCACCCTCGGCGCGGGCTGGTGCCGCCAGGCGAGTTCATCCCGGTCATCGAGGAACTGGGGCTGGTGGTGGACGTCGGCGATTGGGTGCTGCGCGAAGCGACCCGCCAGCTCAAGGCCTGGCGCCAGGCCAACGTACGCGTGCCGAAGGTGTCGGTGAACATTTCCGCGCGGCAGTTCTCCGACGGCCAGCTGGGTACGCGGATCGCCCACATCCTCGAAGAAACCGGTGTGCCGCCTGCTTGCCTGGAACTGGAGTTGACCGAGAGCATCCTGATGCGCGAGGTCAACGAAGCCATGCTGATCCTCGACAGCCTCAAGCAGCTCGGGCTGAGCATCGCGGTGGACGACTTCGGCACGGGTTATTCCTCGCTCAACTACCTCAAGCAGTTCCCGATCGACGTGCTGAAGATCGACCGCACCTTCGTCGATGGCCTGCCCGAAGGCGAGCAGGACGCTCAGATCGCCCGCGCCATCATCGCCATGGCCCACAGCCTGAACCTGGCGGTGATCGCCGAGGGTGTGGAGACCCACGAGCAGCTCGAATTCCTGCGTGAACACGACTGCGACGAAGTGCAGGGTTACCTGTTCGGCCGGCCGATGCCGGCGGCGCAGTTCGAGTCGCAGTTCAGCAACGAGACGTTGTTCATGTTGGGTTAGGCGGAGCGGCAAGCGGCAAGCGGCAAGCGGCAAGCGGCAAGCGGCAAGTGTGCGGGGCGTTGAGACTTGCACAAGGGGGCACGTCGGGTTTGGCGGGTTTTGTGGTCCGGCGAGGGCCACGAACGGCTTAGGGCCGCGCCCGCTTGCCGCTTGCCGCTTGCCGCTGCTGCCTCCCCCCACCGCTCACCCGAAACATGAATCCCATTCATATGCCACCCGGGAAGCAATGGGGTAGAATGCCCGCCCAATCCAGCCCGATCCTTGAGGAC